>NZ_CAJCKE010000041.1:0-28988 GCF_903970925.1 Serratia sp. ME47
CAGCTATATCGCGATGCGCGCCTGGTCGTGGCCGGACGTGTTCCTGGCCGGCGACTACCTGATCAAACAGCGTTTCCCCGGCATGACGCCGCGCCAGATTGAACGCTACGCCGAGCGCTGGCGCCCGTGGCGCTCTTACGCCACGCTGCATCTATGGCACAACGGCGGCTGGGCGCCGGAAGCGGAGAGTTGAACGCGGCTAGCGGGGAGACTCGATCAGCTGCAGCAGGCGGCTCATGCCTTCACGCATCAGGAACGCCAGCAGCTTTTCCCGTTCGGCCGGCGTGAGGTGATAGTAATACTCGATCCAGACCCGTACCGGATCCTGACGTTTGACGTCGTAATCCGGATGGTCGGTTTCGCGCAACGCCGACAGACTGCGCGCGCCGAACGGCAGACTGTCGATATGGTATTCCAGCGCTTTGCCCTGTACGCCGCTGCGGCGGCGACTGACCCAGCCTTCGCGCCGGGCCATCAAATTGACCCCTTGCGGGGTTGAGGGCAACCCCGCCTTACCCATCAGTTCCCTGGCGGAAAACCATTTCTTTTCCATAGTCCCTTGTCTCTGAGCCATCACCTGTCGAGGAAAATCAACGGATACGTCGATGTTCGCATGGGGATTTCATCTTACTTAATCGTTTAAGCTTCAGGTGTTATTTATATCACTAATCTTGTCTTGGTTAATATCATGTAACGAACGAGATGCGAGGCGCCGCCCGGGAGACGGCGCCTGAGAGGGGGGAGAGGGTTAACGGATGCCGAAATAGCCGTCGCTGAGCAACACCGCCAGCGGCTGCTCCAGCGCCACTTGGTCGCCGTCCGCCAGATCGACGCCAATGTCGCGCAGCGCCTGCAGCGTCACCGGCTGGTGAGCCGGTCCGGCGAAGGTCTGCGCTTTAATGCGATGCGCCGCGCCGTTGAGCATCGAGACCATCAGCTCGTCCATCTGGTTGCAGTGCACGTTGGTGATAAAGCGCTCATCGATGCGAATGATGTCGATCCGCTGGTCGCTGAGCTCATCGAACGCATTGATGTTATGCCCGAAGCCGTTGACGATCAGCCGGCAGCCCTGCTGCTGCAGTTCGCGGAGAAATGCCCGACACTGCGCGGCGTGCTCCAGTATTGCGGCCTCATCGACGCTGAACAGCAGCGCCTGCGGCGGCAGCGAGGAAGCGCGCACCGTTTCCGTCAGGTAGCGCTGGAAGTCGGCGCTCAGCAGGCTGTCGATGGCCAGCGGCAGCGCGAGCGACAGCCCTTTGCGTTTGATGTCGTCGGCATATTTCACCAGCAGTTGCGCCGCCGTCCAGCGGTCGATGTCCGGCATCAGGCCGTACAGCTGCGCGGCGGCGATGAACGCCTCGTGCGACAGCGGGCGGTCGTCCGGCGCCATCACCTGCAGCTTCACCTGGTGAAACGCGGCCGACAGCGGCGTCGCCGGCGGCGCGACCGCGTGAGTCAGCAGCCGCAGTTGCCCCTCGCTGATGATCGTCTGCACTTCCTGCAGGCTCAGCACCTCGTGCTGCCGCTCCAGCAGCTGTTTCTGCCGCGTTTCGTACAGATAAACCTGGCCGCGCCCCTGGTGCTTGGCGGTGTAGCAGGCGATATCGGCCTGCGCCAGCAGTTCGCTGCTTTTGGCGTCGGCGCTGATGCGCGTGATGCCGGCGCTGGCGCCGACGCGGTAAATCTTCCCTTCCCAGTAGAACGGGTGCTGGCTGATTTGATTAACCACTTGCTGCACCAGCGATTTGGCCTGTTCCAGCCGGCAGTCGTACAGGATCAGACCGAACTCGTCGCCGCCCAGCCGGGCCAGGCAATCGCTATGGCGCAGCTGATGCCGCATCAACTGGGCGATGTCCCGCAGCAGGGCATCGCCCGCCGCATGGCCGGCGGTGTCGTTCACCGCCTTGAACCGATCCAGATCGAGGAACACCAGCGAATGCGGCGGCGACGGTTCCCCGCCGGCGACGATCGCCGCTTTCAGCTGTTTCTCGAAGCGGGTGCGGTTCGGCAATCCGGTCAGCGCATCGTGCGAGGCGCTGTAGCTGAGTTTTTTCATCAGTTCGCGCGAGGCGGTGACGTCCTGCAGCACCATCACCGCACCCATGGTTTCCCCGTCGAGGGTTTTCAGCGGTGAGACCGACTGCTGTACGTCGAAATAACGCCCGTCGCGGCTGTGCAGCACCAGCGCATAATCCGCCGGCCATTGCCGTGGGTATTGCGTGAGGTTTTCGATTTCCGGGCCGTCTTTGCCGTTGGTCAGGCGCACCACGCCGGCGACGGGCATACCGATCGCCAATTCGAGCGGCCAGCCGCACATCTGTTCCGCCACCGGATTCATAAAGGTGATGCGCAGGTGGCTGTCGGTGGAGATCACCCCTTCGCCGATGGCGTCGAGGGTGATGTGCAGGCGCTCTTTCTCTTCGTGCAGCGCCTCGGCGAGGCTCTTGAGCTCGGTCATGTCGATATTGGTGCCGATCAGGCGCAGCGGCCGGCCCCGATCGTCGAGGATCACGTTGCCCTGGCCGCGGATATGGCGCACTTTGCCGCTGCGCGTAGTGATGCGAAACTCCATGATGAATGCCCGCGGCTGCGCCAGGATCTCGGCCAGCTCGCGATCGGTGCGCTCGCGATCTTCCGGCACCAGCAGGGTGCGCCACAACGCCAGCGTCGGCGTTTGGTCGGGGGTGAGATCGTAGAGTTCGAACATGCGCTGATCCCAGGTGAAGTTTTCCTGGCTCATCACCCATTCCCAGATGCCGACGCCGCCCACCTGGTTGGCCAGCGTGATGCGCTCCACCAACCGGTTGTTCTCCGCCTCGCTGCGCTTAAGGTCGCTGATGTCCTCCACCTGAGAGATGAAGTACAACGGCCGGCCTTCGCCGTCGCGCACCAGCGAGACCGCCAGCAGCGCCCAGACCGTCTGGCCGTCGCTGCGGATATAGCGCTTCTCCATGGTGTAGCTGCTGATATGGCCGTCGAGCAGTTCGTGCAGTTGGGTCAGGTCGGCGTTCAGATCGTCCGGGTGGGTGATCTCTTGAAAGGTCAGGTGATAAAGTCTTTCGGGCGGATAGCCGAGCAGCTTGCACAGCGCCTGGTTAACCTGCAGCCATTTGCCCTCCGGCGACACCAGCGCCATGCCGATGGCGGAATACTCCAGCGCGCTGCGAAAGCGGCTTTCGCTCTCGACGATATGTTGCTTTTCCACCCGGAAGGTGTGCATCACCATCGCCATGGCGTGCGCCGGGATCAGGATCAGCAACATCGGCAGATAGAGGCCGAGTTCGCCCAGGAAAGTGTGCTGGGAAGACTGAAGGCGCAGCAGGCCCAGCGACAGCAGGACGGTGATCAGCAAGAGAGTGCAGAAACAGACGGTGAAGGTTTCGAAGCGCGACAGCGCGATAGCCGCCCACAGCAGTGGCAGGATGACGAAGGTAAAGGGGAAGGGCAGATGCGTCAGCGCCAGATAGCTGAAGGCCAGCGAGCCCATCAGGGTCAACAGCAGCGGATACGGATTCAGCCCGGCCAACAGGCGGCGGTGATAGGTGAGCCCGAGCGGCGCCAGCGACAGCACCCCTATCGCCTCAGAGATGAACCAGGTGCCGAACGATTGCCAAAACGTTTGGTCCGGCGTGGGGGTCAGTCCGGCGGCCAGCAGCGCGCTGAACAATGGGGTAAATATCACCGCGCAGACCACGAAGCGCAGCCAACAGCCCAGATCGCTCAGCGGATCGATCGCCGGCAGCGTGCGGCGCAGCAGCAGAGCGCACACTGCCGCTTCCAGCAGGTTGATGGCGGCCAGCTTGACGGGAATGGCGCTGAGGCCGAACAGCAGGAAGCTGGCGAGCACGATGCCTGTGCCGCTGGCCAGCAGCGGTAAACCCCAATGACGCGGGGGATGGCGATACAGCACGGCGATCGCGGCGGCGGTCGGGAACCACAGCGGCGTGAAGTGATGAGCCTCACTGGATAACGACAGGCTCAGCAAGGCGAGCAAAAATGTCGCCAGCGCCACGAACAGAGAATGTGTCAGCATAACGCCTTTGTGTGTGCCGAACGCGTTCGGCGCGCTGATATCCATAGACATCCTTACCGATGACCTCTGCCTGTGATTGGATTCATGACGTGGATGAATCAAGATGATTTATTGAAAAAGGGTAGTACAGCGCGGGAGGAAAACCTACCGGGAGGGCCGACTTTACTGCGTTAGCGCAAACCCGGCGACAGAATGACGAAAAAGCCGGCGCGGAGCCGGCTTTGAGCGTCTTACAGCAGGAACAGGGTGGCGAGGCCGAGGAAGATGAAGAAGCCGCCGGTATCGGTCAGCGCGGTGATGAGCACGCTCGAGCCGACCGCCGGGTCGCGGCCCAGTTTGAGCATGGTCATCGGGATCACCACGCCCATCAGCGCCGCCAGCAGCAGGTTGAGCAGCATCGCCAACGTCATCACGCCGCCCATCGCCGCGTCGCCGTACAGCAGCCAGGTGATCACGCCCATGATGCCGCCCCACACCACGCCGTTGATGATGGCGACGCCCAGCTCTCTGAGCATCAGGCGCGAGATGTTGCCGACTTCAATCTGGTGCAGCGCCAGCGCGCGCACGATCATGGTGATGGTCTGGTTGCCGGTGTTGCCGCCGATGCCGGCGACGATCGGCATCAGCGCCGCCAGCGCTACCAGCTGGGAAATGGTGTGCTCGAACAGGCCGATCACTCGCGAGGCGATGAATGCGGTGCAGAGGTTGATCGCCAGCCAGGCCCAGCGGGTTTTGACCGCTTTGCTGACCGGGGCGAACACGTCTTCTTCCGGGCTTAAACCGCCCATGCGGCGCAGGTTGGTGTCGCTCTCTTCGTTGACGGCGTCGACGATCTCTTCGATGGTCAGGCGGCCCATCAGTTTGCCTTTGGCGTCAACCACCGGGGCGCTGATCAGGTCATAACGTTCGAACGCGCCCGCCGCTTCATCGGCCTTGTCCTCAGGCTGAAAGGTGGCGGGGTCGCTGTCCATCACTTCGCGTACCGGGATTTCCGGGTCGTTCAGCAGCACCGCGGTGAGCGGCAGTTCGCCCAGCAGGGTATTTTTGCGATCGGTGACGAACAGTTTATCGGTGGCGTCGGGAATGGTTTTGCGCATGCGCAAAAAACGGTGCACCGCGCCGAGCGTGACGTCCGGCCGCACCGTCACCAGTTCGAAATCCATCATCCAGCCGACGCTGTCTTTGGCGTACTGGCTCATCTCGCGCACCTGAGCGCGCTGCTCCGGCTCCAGCGAGGTCAGCAACCGGCCCATCAGGTTACGCGGCAGGTATTGCGCCAGATAGGCCTGTTCGTCCACGTCCAGCGTTTTGATCGCTTTGAGCAGGTCTTTATCGCTCATTTCTTCGATCAGGCTGTCCCAGACCGGTTCGGCGACTTCCACCAGCGTCTGGCCGCGCTTGCTGTTGCCCACCAGCCGCCACAGCGCCATGCGTTCGTCCTGTGGCAGCGCTTCCAGCAGGTCCGCCAGGTCGGCGGCGTGCATGTCGTCAAGCAGGCCGGTAATTTCCGCCGTTTGGTTCAGCAGTTCGCTTTGGCTGAGGGCGTGTTCATCCCCTGGCCGGCCGAGAATGCCGTCGACCAATTCCTTATTGTTCAACAACAGAGTGAGAATGCGCTGGCGGTGTTCAGCGACTTTTTTGACGTTATGGGTTGCGGCTGACATGGTGTTCCTTAACGGGCGCTCGGCGTTCCTGACGCAGGCTCATTAAAAGATAGAGCATAGCGAGTGCCGGAGTCATTTTTATGAAACGGACGGGGCGCGGCGGTTATTCAGAGGAGGCGTCCTGTTGCGGCGTGCTGACTTCGGCGGCGTTTTGCGCAGCGGCCTGCTTTTTTTCCTGATGATGAGGCACCGCCACCACGGCGGCGTACAGCAGTCGGCCGACTAAAATGATAAAGCTGATAAACAACACTATCTTCGTCATCTGTCCGGTGGTTTTCTTGCGCATATATCACCCGGTATGCCGGTGTCCTGTGTTATTCGCTCGAGAATTTGTAACCGGATTTTAGGCGCTGATGACAAAAGTTGTCCATTTTTTTCCGGCGAGCGGCGCGCCGTATTAGGGTTTCGTTTAGGTTGGCGGAGCGGGGGCGGAAAGAAAAACCCCCTGGCTGGCAGGGGGCGGGGGATCAGGCGGAGCGTTGTTCGTCTTGCGAACCTTCTTCGTCGATCAGCAGCTTCCAGCCGACGACGTCGTTCCAGTAGGCCTGCTCGCGCTCGAAGTCCAACTGCACCAGGTTGTTTTGCGCCAGGTAGCCGGCCGGGAAGCGCAGCGTCCAGTGGTTGTCGTCGGTGGTCAGGCGCAGCGTTTCCGGCGTGGTGGTCGACTGGCGTTGGTTGTTGAGCAGGGTGCTCAGACGCAGCAGCTGGATCAGCGGCAGGTAGTGTTTCTTTTTGAACAGGTTGAGGCGCGGCAGCTCTTCCAGCTTGATCGCCTTGCGGTGGAAACGCACCAACGCCGCCAACAGCAGCTGCTGTTCCTGGTTAAAGCCAGGCAGGTTGGAGTTTTGCAGAATGTAGGCCGAATGGCGATGCATGCCGCTGTGGTTGATGCTCAGCCCCACTTCGTGCAGCATGGCGGCCCATTTCAGCAGGGCTTCCAATTGCGGATGCACCAGCTTGGTGTTTTGCGCCATCCACTGCGAATAGAGCAGTTCGGTGGTTTCCAGCACTCGCTTGGCCTGTTCGCGGTCGATGTTGTAGTGATCGGCCAGGCTTTTGGCGGTGCGGCTGCGGATGTCCTGGTGGCGGAAGCGGCCTTCCATTTCATACAGCACGCCTTCGCGCAGCGCACCGTCAGACAGGCGCAGATCGCGGATCGCCAGCGCATCGAACACGCCGCACAGAATAGCCAGCCCCGGCACGAACACCGATTGGCGATCTTCCGACAGCCCCGGCAGGCTCAGTGAGCTGAAGCTTTTGAACTGCAGCACCTGTTCGGCGAGCATTTCCAGGCGTTCGAGGGTGATCAGACCGTCTTTTTCGCCCATCGCCACCAGCACTTCGTGGGCGGCCTTGATGGTGCCCGAGGCGCCCAGCGCGTACTGCCAGCCCTGAATGCGGTACTGCCAGGCCAGCGTTTCCAGCTTCTGCGCCGCCGCCAGCCGCGCGCGGCGGAAGTTGTTTTTGCTGATCTCGCCGCCGGGGAAGAACAGCTGGGCGAAGCTGACGCAGCCCATGCGGCGGCTTTCCGCCAGCAGCGGCTCGAAGTCTTCGCCGATCACCAGCTCGGTCGAGCCGCCGCCGATGTCGATCACCAGCTTGCGGCCTTTCTCCGGTTGAGTGTGCTCCACGCCCATGAAGATCAGGCGCGCTTCTTCCTGGCCGGCGATGATTTCGATCGGGTAGGGGATCACTTTGGCGGCGCGCTTGAGGAACACTTCGGCGTTCACCGCCTGGCGCAGGGTGTGGGTCCCGACAATGGTGACGTTATCCGCCGGGAAGCCCTGCAGCCGTTCGGCAAACAGCGCCAGGCAGGCCAGGCCGCGTTCTATCGCCTCTTCACTGAGTACGTTGTTGCTGTCCAATCCGTCGGCGAGGTGCACCCGCTGTTTTAAACGGCCCAATACCTGTAAGGCGCCGTTGACGACGCGGGCGATCACCATGTGGAAACTGTTCGACCCAAGGTCGATGGCGGCGATTTCCTGCGGTTTGTTCGTTGCAGTGTTTTTTAGCGGCATAGTTGCTGGCCTACTGTCCTGGTTGTTCCAGAGCTTTTAAATACTCGTAAATAGCCACCTGGGCGCGCACTTTGCGGCGGTTGCCGCGTGGCACGTACTGGTTGCTCAGTTCTTTATCCACATAACGGGCCTTGACCGTATCGCTGAACAGGATCTCCAGAATGTCCAGAACGCGCTGTTTCAGCGCCGGATCCAGCAGCGATACCGCCACTTCGATACGGTAATCTATGTTGCGGGTCATCCAGTCGGCGGAGGACAGATACACCCGTTTGTCACCTTTGTTGTCGAAAACGTAAACCCGATCGTGTTCCAAAAAGCGATCGACGATGCTGATCACCTGAATATTGTCGCTGATCCCCGGCAGGTTGGGAATCAGGGAACACATGCCCCGCACCAGCAGGCGGATCTTCACGCCGGCGCCGGACGCGGTATATAACCGATCTACCAGCCCTTTATCCACCAGATTATTTATTTTCAACATAATGCCGGCCTGTTCCCCGGCCTGGGCGTTGGCGATTTCGTTGTCGATCAGCTCATACAGCTTCAGGCGCGAGTTCTGCGGCGACACCATCAGGTTGTCGAAGGTGACCGGCCGGTAGGGGTTCTCGATAAAGTTGAACACCCGGCGCACTTCGTTGGTGATGCGCGAGTCGGCGGTCAGCAGCGAATAGTCGGTATAGATGCGCGCGGTTTTTTCGTTAAAGTTGCCGGTGCCGATATGAGCATAGCGCACAATTTCATCGCCTTCACGGCGCGAAATCAGGAACAGCTTGGCGTGGATTTTCAGCCCCGGCGCCGAGAAGATCACGTGTACGCCGGCTTCGGTCAGGCGCTTCGCCCAGTGAATGTTGGCCTCTTCGTCGAAGCGCGCCTGCAGCTCGACCACCACCGTGACCTTTTTGCCGTTGTGTGCGGCATGGATCATCGATTCGATGATGCGCGAGTCTTTCGCCACGCGGTAGATGTTGATTTTGATCGCCAGCACGCTTGGATCGAACGACGCCTGGCGCAGCAGCTCCAGCACGTGCTCGAAGGTGTGGTACGGGTAGTAGAGCAGCACGTCTTTTTCGCGAATGGCGTCGAAACCGTTGCGGAAACCGTCGAACCAGATGTGGCGCAGGCGCGGCAGCGGCTTGTTGACCAGATTGGCCTTGCCGACGTTCGGGAAGCTGATGAAGTCTTTAAAGTTGTGATAGCGGCCGCCGGCGATCACCGAATCGTAGTTGGAGATGCCCAGCTTGCCGCGCAGCAGCTCCACCATTTCGTTCGGCATGTCGCGCTGATAAACGAAGCGCACCGGTTCGGCGGTGAGGCGCTGTTTCAGGCTGGAGGACATCAGTTCCAGCAGGCTGGATTCCATTTCGGTCACCAGATCGTACTCGGCGTCGCGGGTCATCTTCATCGAATAGGCGTTGAGCGCGTCGTAGTCGAAGAAGCCTTTGAAAATCTCATCCAGGCAGTAACGCAGAATGTTGTCCAGCAGGATCATCGGCTTGCGGCGGCGCGGCGCTTCCGGCGGCAGATTGACGAAGCGCGGCACTTTGTCCGACGGGATTTCCAGCAGCGCATAGTCGGTGCGCGCGCCGCGGATAATTTCCACCGCCAGATAGGTGTAATCGTCTTTCAGGAACTGCACCAGATTGGTGTCGTGGTTGATCAGGATCGGCGTGATGTGCTGGCGCAGATGCTGTTTGAAATACTGGCGCAGCCAGATTTGCTGGTTTTCGGACACCTGGCGTTCGTTGATCAGGAAGATCTGGTTGCGCGCCATTTCCAGCAGCAGATCGTTGTACAGGCCGTCGAATTCCTGATCGGTTTTCAGCACCTTGGCTTGGATCTTTTTCAGCAGGTGGCGCGAGGCGCCGGCGGAGCCCTGCTCTTCGCTGATCAGGATGCGGCGTTTGAGATCGGCGAAGCGGACTTTATAGAACTCGTCGAGGTTGTTGGAGTAAATGCCCAGAAAACGCATTCGTTCAATCAGGGGATTGCTCTTATCTGCGGCTTCCTGCAACACGCGCTCATTAAAGGATAACCAGCTTAGTTCTTTTTCGATGTAGAGCTTTTCCTGACCCATTGCCACTCCAGTTCAATTTTAGAATAGGATCCGGGACGCAGCGCCCGGATGCCGCTCTAGTGTCCTTCATCATTATTGCGAGAGATTGACAGGAAAGTCCAACATATCCATTGCGTTGGCGCGCGGCGTTTTTCGCCGACAATAAATTTTCCCCGCGGCGGGATGCCCGGCAGTGAAACGATCAGCATGAAATGACGGTTAGCAGGCTTATTCTTGGCGTTATAAAGCGTGTTTATGGTCATTTTTCAGCAATATATCAAATTCATATTGTCTGTTGGCAGTGTAAAAAACCTGGGCTGAGTCAGGTAACTTTGTCATGCAAACGTCATAAAACTGACATAAGATGCCCGGTTATCTTACGGCGTAAGCCCGATTACATCAGCGACAGCGAGACACATGACACAGACGACGGCAAATCAACATCCCCGAGATCGCCTGCGCGGGC
Source organism: Serratia sp. ME47 (assembly GCF_903970925.1). NCBI lineage: Bacteria > Pseudomonadati > Pseudomonadota > Gammaproteobacteria > Enterobacterales > Yersiniaceae > Serratia > Serratia sp. ME47. The sequence continues at coordinate 10,235 of NZ_CAJCKE010000041.1, forward strand.
GCATCGACCGCGGCGTGCAGGCGGCAGTGACCGCCTGCGGGCTGATGGTGCTGATGACGTTGATGCTGATCTTCGTTTATCTGCTGTTTGCGGTGCTGCCGCTGTTCAAACCGGCCTCGCTTGGGCAAGCTCAGCCGCTGCCGATTGCGGCGTCTTCCCCGGCGCTGGCGCTGGGCATGGACGTGCAGCAGCGCGTCGGTTATCGCATCGATGCGCAGGGCACGGGGCAATTTTATCGTCTGTCGCCGGCGCCGAGCGGCCAGGCCCAGACACCGCTGGCGCAGCAAACACTGCTGGCCAAACCGGCGCTGCTCGCGCAGGCCGCCGGAGAGCGCGATCTGTTCGCGTTGGCGCAGGTCGACGGCCGGTTGGTGGTGGCGCGCGCGGATTTCGCCACGGCGGAAAACGGCCGGCCGCAGTGGCTGTTCCCGCTCGGGCAACCGCCGCTGGCGCTGGATCCGCAGCGCAAGCCGCTGAAGCTGTTGTCGCTGGCGGACGCGCATCGCGGGCAGTATCTGCTGGCCGGGGTGACCGACGATCGGCGGCTGGTGTTCGGCCGTTTCAGCCCGGATCGGCCGCCGCAGTTCAGCGAACGTCCGCTGGAACACGACGCAGAGCAGTTGGTGCTGACGCCGGATGGCCGCCAGCTTTACCTGCTGGCGGGCAACCGGCTGGCGCGTTACCAGATCGACGGCGCGCAGCTGCAACTGCGTGAAACGCGCACCTTGGGCGAACACGCCCCGTACCAGATGACGGCGCTGCCCGGCGGCAGCGCGCTGCTGATCAAGGGCGCCGACGGCAACCTGCGCGAGTGGTTCGAGGTGGAAAAAGAGCAGCGCTGGCGACTGACGCCGGTGCAGCATTTCGACCACGGCGCCGACCGGCAGGAGCTGACGGTGGCTGAACCTTATCGCCGGGTGTTCGCCACCCTGCGGCCCGATGGCGGCTTCTCGTTATTCTCCACGATCCAATCCCAACCGCTGCTGAATACCCGTTTGGGCGCCGAGGTGCGGCAAATGGCGTTCGCGCCGCGCGGCGATGGCCTGCTGCTGGAGAGCGCGCAGGGCTGGCAGCGCTATGCGCTCGACAACCCGTATCCGGACGTCACCTGGCGTTCGCTGTGGGGCAAGGTGTGGTATGAGAACTACCCGCAGCCGGCCTATGTCTGGCAGTCCACCTCCGGCGAAGACAGCTACCAACCTAAATTCAGCCTGATGCCGGTGATCTTCGGCACCTTCAAGGCGGCGGCTTACGCGATGCTGTTCGCCATCCCGCTGGCGTTGGCCGGCGCCATCTATACCGCTTACTTTATGACGCCGGGGCTGCGGCGAGTGATCAAACCGGCTATCGAAGTGATGGGCGCGCTGCCGACGGTGGTGATCGGGCTGGTGGCCGGCATCTGGCTGGCGCCGATCATCGAGCAGTATCTGTTGGCGGTGCTGGCGTTGCCGCTGCTGCTGGCGGCGGCGGTGCTGCTGTGCGGCGCGTTGACCCATCGCTTTATGCCGCGCTGCCGGCCGGGCGTCGATCTGCTGTTGCTGTTGCCGCTGCTGGCGTTGACGGTGTGGCTGGCGTTCTGCCTGGGGCCGTGGCTGGAGGTGGCGCTGTTCGGTGAGCCGCTGCATTTCTGGCTGGGGGATAATTATGACCAGCGCAATGCGCTGGTGGTGGGCGTGGCGATGGGCTTCGCGCTGGTGCCGATCATCTTCTCGTTGGCGGAGGACGCGCTGTTCAGCGTGCCGGCCACCCTGAGCCAGGGCTCTTTGGCGCTGGGCGCCACCCAATGGCAGACGGTGATCAAGGTGGTGCTGCCTTCCGCCAGCGCCGGCATTTTCTCCGCGCTGATGATCGGCTTTGGCCGCGCGGTGGGAGAAACCATGATCGTGCTGATGGCCACCGGCAACACGCCGATTATTGACGGCAGCTTGTTCCAGGGGCTGCGAGCGCTGGCGGCCAATATCGCCATCGAAATGCCGGAGGCGGTTTCCGGCAGCAGCCATTACCGCGTGCTGTTCCTGACTGCGCTGGTGCTGTTTGTCTTCACCTTCGTGTTCAACACGCTGGCGGAGGCGGTGCGCCTGCGGCTGCGCAAGCGCTACACGCCGAATCAGGAGGCGCCATGAAAAACTGGGTGAAGAGCGGGTCACCGTGGGTGTGGCTGACCGCCGGTTCGGTCGCCGTCAGCCTGCTGGCGCTGATCGGCATTTTGTTGCTGCTGGCCGGGCAGGGGATGCGTTATTTCTGGCCGAGCCCGGTTTATCAGTTCGAACTGAATCAGAACGGCGCCGGGCCGGTGACGGTGATCGGCGAGTTGTACCAGCAACAAAGCATTTCCCGGCGCCAGCTGGCTGAGGCGGGCGTCACGCCGCCGGGCGAGGCGCAGAACGTCGAACGTTATCTGATTAAGGTCGGCAACCGCGAGCGCGAGGGGCAGGATTTCCGCACCTTGCTGGCCAGCGATATCCGCAGCCAAAGCACGCCGCGCAGCCTGCTGGTGCTGGAACGCGACAGCCACGGCACCGCTTACGGCTATCTGGCGGGGCTGCTGGAAGATGGGCAACCGCTGACCGGCCGCAATCTGGGGCAGGCGTTGCAGCAGCGCCTGCCGCAAATCGCCGCGCTCTCACGCCAGGCGCACGACATTCAATTCCGCGACATGGCGCGCATCAATCAGCAGTTTGACGCGCTGCGGCTGCGGGAAAAGCGCCTGCAGCGCGACGATAAGCTGGACGCCCGCGCACAGGACGCCATCAAGGCCGAACGGCTGGAGCTGCAGCGGCAGTATCAGCTGTTGTCCGAACGTCTGGCGGGGCTGAACCGCGATCGCCAGCGCGACGCGTTGCTGCTGCGCGACATGCACGGGCAGACGTTGACCATTCCGCTCAGCCAGGTGCGCGATGCCTGGTACCCGAACGCCATGAGCACCTCCGAGAAGCTGGCGCACTGGGGCGAGCAGGTGAAGAAGTTTCTCATCGACAGCCCGCGTGAGGCGAATACCGAGGGCGGGGTGTTCCCGGCCATTTTCGGCACGGTGTTGATGGTGATCCTGATGTCGATCGTGGTGATGCCGTTTGGCGTGATCGCGGCGGTGTATCTGCACGAATATGCCGGCAACAATCTGCTGACGCGGGTGATCCGCATCGCGGTGGTCAATCTGGCCGGCGTGCCCTCGATCGTCTATGGCGTATTCGGCCTCGGCTTCTTCGTCTATATGATAGGCGGCACGCTCGATCAGCTGTTCTATCCTGAATCCCTGCCCAACCCGACCTTCGGCACGCCCGGCGTGCTGTGGGCGGCGCTGACGCTGGCGCTGCTGACGCTGCCGGTGGTGATCGTCGCCACCGAGGAAGGGTTGTCGCGCATACCCACCTCGCTGCGGCAGGGCTCGATGGCGCTGGGGGCCAGCCGGGCCGAGACGCTGTGGCGCATCGTGCTGCCAATGGCGGCGCCGGCGATGATGACCGGTCTGATCCTGGCGGTGGCGCGCGCCGCCGGGGAGACCGCGCCGCTGATGCTGGTGGGGGTCGTGAAATCGGTGCCGGTGCTGCCGGTGGACGAGATTTTCCCGTATCTGCACCTTGAGCGGAAGTTCATGCATTTGAGCTTCCAGATCTACGATATGGCATTCCAGAGCCCGAGCGTGGAGGCGGCGCGGCCGTTGGTGTTCGCCACCGCCTTCTTGCTGGTGACGATCGTGGTGAGTTTGAATCTGGCGGCGATGGGCATCCGCCATTCGCTGAGGGAGCGGTACCGAGCATGGTCGCAGTAACAATGACGCTATTTTTGGGGAGTGCGTAATGGGTTTGATGACGCCAGGCAGTTTGCCCCGGCTGGATGTCCAGCATCTCGACGATGAACAGACCGCGCTGGCGGTCAACGGCCTGAACCTGTTTTATGGTGACAAACAGGTGCTGCACGATATCTCGCTGCGTATCCCGAAACACCGGGTAACGGCCCTGATCGGCCCTTCGGGCTGCGGCAAATCGACGCTGCTGCGCTGTTTCAACCGCATGAACGATCTGGTGGACAACTGCCGCATCGAGGGCGAACTGCAGCTGAACGGCGCGGCGATCTCCGGCGCGCAGATCGACGTGGCGGCGCTGCGGCGGCGAGTGGGCATGGTGTTCCAGCGGCCGAACCCGTTCCCGAAATCGATCTATGAAAACGTGGTGTACGGCCTGCGCTTGCAGGGCGTGCGCGACCGGCGCTTGCTGGATGAAGCGGTGGAGCGTTCGCTGCGCGCCGCCGCGCTGTGGCATGAGGTGAAGGACCGGCTGCGCGAAAACGCCTTCCGCTTGTCCAGCGGCCAGCAGCAGCGCCTGGTGATCGCGCGCGCCATCGCCATCGAGCCGGAAGTGCTGTTGCTCGACGAGCCGACTTCGGCGCTGGATCCGATCTCCACGCTGACCATCGAAGAGCTGATTTCGGCGCTGAAGCAGCGCTATAGCGTGGTGCTGGTGACGCACAACATGCAGCAAGCGGCGCGCGTCTCCGACTACACCGCCTTTATTCATCAGGGGCGGCTGGTGGAATACAACGACACCGACGCCATTTTCACGTCGCCGCGCCAGCGCCGCACCGAGGATTATATTACCGGGCGGTATGGGTGAGGGGAGAGCGACGGAGGTTTTCGCTCCGTCGCCGGCAATGGCCGTTGCAGTCGGCCTGCGTCTGCTGTTTTATTTTACCCGCGCATTAAGCCGGCATGAATTAATGCATGGCATAAGTCTGATTGCCGGCGAGTTTGTTTTATTCATCTTTCATCATGTGGAATTCAATCCATTCTCTGCAATTTATTATCAACCACAATTATGTTGTCGGTGATGATCAATATAATTTTTCATGTCGATAATGGCTGTGGCGGGCTCGGCGGTGCTGAAATGGTAATCCTTAATGCGCGCGGCCTTTAGCCGTAACCCGCAATACCAACCCCACCAACAACAACGCAGCGCCCGAGGCATAGAGCGGGAACCAGCGCGTCCACCAGAGCGGGGAAAACAGCGGGGTGCTGTTGGGATCTGCAGGCGCGTAGCCGCTATAGGTATTTAGACCGGCGGCGATGGCGAGCATCGCCAGGCCGATAAAAAGCAGCAGGTTTGAGACGGTCGTCATGGCATTTTTCCTTTGTAGAGGCAGAGGGTAACTCTTACTATCACTATTAATTATTTTTCGATTAATTATATTGGAGAATATTATTTATTTTCGTATTCATCAGGTTGTTTCCTGACGATAAAATAGCATGCCTTAATACTAGCCACTTATTTCCCAATAAAAAACCCGCCTGGGCGGGTTTTCTCTTTTTCTCGCTAGCAGTCACTTCACCAGCGGCTTATCGCCCGGCGTTTTGAACTTCGCCAGATATTGCGGCTGGAAGATGCACATGCGCAGCACGGTGCGGTATTCGCCGTTGACGAAGAACTCGTCGATCAGCTCGCCTTCCACGTTAAAGCCCAGCTTGCTGTAGATGTGGATCGCCTTCGGGTTCTCCTTGTCGACGATCAGGTACAGCTTGTACAGGTTCAGCACCGAGAAGCCGTAGTCCATCGCCAGGCGGGCGGCGGTGCTGGCGTAGCCTTTGCCCTGGTGGGCGGGATCGATGATGATCTGGAATTCTGCGCGGCGGTGGATGTGATCGATCTCCACCAGTTCCACCAGGCCGACCTTGGCGCCTTCGTGCTCGATGATAAAGCGGCGCTCGCTCTGATCGTGGATGTGTTTGTCGTAGAGATCGGAAAGCTCGACAAAGGCTTCGTAGGGTTCTTCAAACCAATAGCGCATAACGCTGGCGTTGTTGTCCATCTGGTGGACGAACGACAGATCGTCCCGTTCCAATGGGCGTAACCTGACGCTGGCAGTGCTGGACATGTGGGCTCCTCTGTGCCGTGAAATTGTGCAAAGTATAACTTCACAGAATGGATGAAGGCGAAAAAAAACGGCGCCGCGTGGGCGCCGTTTAGGCAAGGTTCAGGCTGCGCGCATCAGTCGGCGGCGTGGCCCTGCGCCGGCAGGCGTTCGCCGTCCAGCCAGGCGACGCCGTCGCGCATCGCCAGGCGGCCGTCGACGAACCAGCTCACCACCAGTGGATAGATCGTGTGTTCCTGGGTTTGCACCCGTTCAACCACGTCATCCTCCTCGTCGTCAGTGAAAATCGGCACCTTGGCCTGCAAAATCACCGGGCCGCCGTCGAGCTGTTCGGTCACGAAGTGCACCGAGGTGCCGTGTTCGCTGTCGCCGTTGTCGATGGCCTGACGATGTGTATGCAGCCCCGGGTATTTCGGCAGCAGGGAAGGGTGGATGTTCAGCATGCGGCCGGCATAGCGCTGCACGAACTGCGGGCTGAGGATACGCATGTAGCCGGCCAGCACCACCAGATCGGGCTGGTACTGGTCGATGGCGTCCGCCAACGCGGCGTCGAACGCCGTGCGATCGGCGTAGGCCTTGGCATCCAGCGCCTGGGCGGCGATGCCCGCCGCTTCGGCGCGTTGCAGGCCATATGCCTGCGCCTTGTTGCTGAACACCGCCACGATTTCGGCGGCGATGCGGCCCTGCTGGCAGGCGTCAATCAGCGCCTGGAGATTGCTCCCCTGGCCGGAGACCAACACCACGATCTTTTTCATCAGTTGATGACCACTTGTTGTTCGTCGGAAGAGGCGGTCAGTTTACCGATTTTCCACGCTTTTTCACCTGCCGCGGTCAGCAGCGCGATGGCCGCTTCCACTTCGGCTTCCGGCAGGGCGATGACCATGCCTACGCCGCAGTTGAAGGTGCGATACATTTCATGACGGCTGACGTTACCGGCCTGCTGCAGCCAGGTGAACACCGCCGGCCACTGCCAGCTGGCTTCGTCGATCACCGCTTGCATGCCTTCCGGCAGCACGCGTGGAATGTTTTCCCAGAAGCCGCCGCCGGTGAGGTGAGCGATGGCGTGTACGTCAGCCTTCTCGATCAGCTCCAGCACGGACTTCACGTAAATCTTGGTCGGTGCCAGCAGGTGGTCGGCCAGCGGTTTGCCTTCCAGCTGAGTGGCGGTCGGATCGGTGTTGCTCACTTCCAGGATTTTGCGCACCAGCGAGTAGCCGTTGGAGTGCGGGCCGGAAGCGCCCAGGGCGATCAGCGCATCGCCGGACTGCACTTTGCTGCCGTCAATGATCTCGGATTTTTCGACCACGCCGACGCAGAAACCGGCCACGTCGTAGTCTTCGCCGTGGTACATGCCCGGCATTTCAGCGGTTTCGCCGCCCACCAGCGCACAGCCGGACTGTTTGCAGCCCTCGGCGATGCCGGTGATCACGCTGGCCGCGGTGTCCACATCCAGCTTGCCGGTCGCGTAGTAGTCGAGGAAGAACAGCGGCTCGGCGCCCTGAACCACCAGATCGTTGACGCACATCGCCACCAGATCGATGCCGATGGTGTCGTGGCGTTTCAGATCCATCGCCAGACGCAGCTTGGTGCCCACGCCGTCGGTACCGGAAACCAGCACCGGCTCGCGGTATTTCTGCGGCAACGCACACAGGGCGCCAAACCCGCCCAGACCGCCCATCACTTCCGGGCGACGGGTCTGTTTAACTACACCTTTGATGCGATCTACCAATGCGTTGCCTGCATCGATATCGACACCTGCGTCTTTATAGCTGAGAGAGGTTTTGTCGGTCACTGCGCGATTCCCCACGACGATTTGCGGTTTGAAAACTGTGCTTCCGATGTTGATTCCGGAATAAGGCGCGGCAATTCTAACAGCGCAGGCAAACGTTTGCGAGCGGCTTGTGAACCGGCTCCGCTTTTTCGTCATCTATACTGATATTCAAACTTTTGTTGATCCCGATCGGGCTATTGTGGGTGGCGCGGCGAAAAAAAGGAGGTATAATCCCGCGATTTTTTTGGCCGCAACCACCTTAATAGGAGAAAAATGATGAAGATCGTTGAGGTGAAACACCCGCTGGTAAAACACAAGCTTGGCCTGATGCGCGAAAATGACATCAGCACCAAACGCTTCCGTGAGCTGGCCTCAGAAGTGGGTAGTTTACTGACCTATGAAGCGACCGCCGATCTGGAGACGGAAAAAGTCACCATCGAAGGCTGGTGCGGGCCAGTTGAAGTGGATCAGATCAAAGGGAAAAAGATTACCGTAGTGCCAATCCTGCGCGCAGGCCTGGGCATGATGGAAGGGGTGCTGGAGCACGTGCCGAGCGCGCGCATCAGTGTAGTGGGCGTATACCGCGACGAAGAAACCCTGGAGCCGGTGCCGTACTTCCAGAAGCTGGTTTCCAACATCGAAGAGCGCATGGCGCTGGTCGTCGACCCGATGCTGGCCACCGGCGGTTCGATGATCGCCACTATCGATCTGCTGAAGAAAGCCGGCTGCCACAGCATCAAGGTGCTGGTTCTGGTCGCGGCGCCGGAAGGCATCGCCGCGCTGGAGAAAGCGCATCCGGACGTTGAGCTGTACACTGCCTCCATCGATCAGTGTCTGAACGACAAGGGCTATATCGTGCCTGGCCTGGGCGATGCGGGCGACAAGATATTTGGTACTAAGTAAACATTTGAGCCGACTTAACGAGTCGGCTTTTTTTTGACTAAAACCTATAAAACCAATAAACCGAGGAAAAGCACACATGACCCGTCGCGCCATCGGCGTCAGCGAGCGCCCGCCGCTGCTCCAGACCATTCCGCTCAGCTTCCAGCACCTGTTCGCCATGTTTGGCGCCACCGTGCTGGTGCCTATCCTGTTCAAGATCAACCCGGCGACCGTGCTGTTGTTCAACGGCATCGGCACGCTGCTGTATCTGTTCATCTGTAAAGGCAAGATCCCGGCCTACCTCGGTTCCAGCTTCGCGTTTATCTCGCCGGTGTTGCTGCTGTTGCCGCTCGGTTACGAAGTGGCGTTGGGCGGTTTCATCATGTGCGGCGTGCTGTTCTGCCTGGTGGCGCTGATCGTGAAAAAGGCCGGCACCGGCTGGCTGGACGTGATGTTCCCGCCGGCGGCGATGGGGGCGATCGTCGCCGTCATCGGCCTGGAGTTGGCGGGCGTGGCGGCCAATATGGCGGGGCTGCTGCCGGCGGAAGGCGCCAGCGCCGACTCGACCACCATCACCATTTCGCTGGTGACGCTGGCGGTCACGGTGCTCGGCTCGGTGCTGTTCCGCGGCTTCCTGGCGATTATCCCGATCCTGATCGGCGTGCTGGTGGGCTATGCGCTGTCGTTCTTCATGGGCGTGGTGGATTTGACCCCGATCCGCGAGGCGCACTGGTTCGCGTTGCCGACCTTCTACACCCCGCGCTTTGAGTGGTTCGCCATCTTCACCATTCTGCCGGCGGCGCTGGTGGTGATCGCCGAGCACGTCGGCCACCTGGTGGTGACCGCCAACATCGTGAAAAAAGACCTGATCCGCGATCCGGGCCTGCACCGCTCGATGTTCGCCAACGGCATCTCGACGGTATTCTCCGGCTTCTTCGGCTCCACGCCGAACACCACCTACGGCGAGAACATCGGCGTGATGGCCATCACCAAGGTCTACAGCACCTGGGTGATCGGCGGCGCGGCGGTGCTGGCGATCCTGTTGTCCTGCATCGGTAAGCTGGCGGCGGCGATCCAGGCGGTGCCGGTGCCGGTGATGGGCGGCGTTTCGCTGCTGCTGTACGGTGTGATCGGCGCTTCGGGCATTCGCGTGCTGATCGAATCCAAAGTGGATTATAACAAAGCGCAGAACCTGATTTTGACCTCGGTGATCCTGATCATCGGCGTGAGCGGCGCCAAGGTGCACATCGGCGCGGCGGAGCTGAAAGGCATGGCGCTGGCGACCATCGTCGGCATTGGCCTGAGCCTGCTGTTCAAGGTCATCAGCCTGTTCCGCAAGGAAGAAGAGGTGCTTGACGCGCCGGACGAATCGGCGGAGCAGAAGTAACGAAAAGGGCAGCCCAGGGGCTGCCCTTTTGACTTATGGCATTCGCCTTAGCTGCGAATTTTGCGGTACACGAACAGCACCACGATGGCGCCGATAACCGCCACCACGAAGCTGCCGAAGTTGAAGCCGTCAACCTTGCCGTAGCCGAAGAAGGTGCTGATATAGCCGCCGACCACGGCGCCGATGATCCCCAGCACGACGGTCAGAATAAAGCCGCCGCCGTCTTTGCCGGGCATGATCCACTTAGCCAAAATACCGGCGATCAGGCCGAAGATAATCCAGGAAATAATCCCCATTTACTGCTCCTTTCTTTGGTGGCTGAGAATAGCTTACTGCTGGGTGGCCGGCTGAGTATTGCCGTTCACCGCCGCATCGGTCTCTTGTTTCAACTCTTGCGCTTTGTTTTCGGCGCTGTTCTTGATGGCTTCGGTCTTCGCCTTGGCCTGCTCGGTCAGATCGTTGGCGCCGTTGATGGCGTCGTTTTTGATGGCCTTGGCCTGATCCACCAACTGCTGGCTCTGTTTGCCTGCGTCGTCTTTGATCGCGGCGGCTTTGGCCTTGGCGTCGTTGGTGATGGCGTCCGCCTGCTTGGCGGCGTCTTCTTTAATCGCCGAAGCTTTGTCTTTCAGCTGATCCGCCTGAGTGGCGGCCTCTTTTTTGATTTCATCCGCCGTCGCTTTCGCTTTGTCCGTCAGATCGTCCGCTTTTTTCTGGGCGGCGTCTTTCATCTGCTCGGCGCTGTCTTTGGCTTTATCCAGGTTGGCGTCAACCTTGGAGGAGTCATCACAGCCGGCAACCAACAACCCGATAAAGGAGGCCAACAGCACTTTATTCCATACTTTCATCGTCTATATCCTTGCAGAAACCTTGTTGATGGTGATTGCATTTAGCCTACCTATACTAGGTCAGATTTTACTTAAATTACAAATTTAACCTGCGCAGGCATGGAGTTAGGGAATGATATCGGATAATTCTTGCCTCGGCGGGCGCCGCCGCCGATCAAGCAGCGCTTAGGCATTGTTCACTATTGCGGCATAAGATCCTGCCGGTTCAACAGCGCCCGTTTTCTGTGTTAAACTGCCCACGTTTTTCTGCCAGTTTTGGTTGAGGTGCTTCTCTGAATACGCCGGCACAGCTTTCACTGCCACTTTATCTTCCCGATGATGAAACTTTCGCCAGTTTTTATCCGGGCGAGAACCCATCCCTATTAGCCGCGATCCAATCCGCCGTCCGTCAGGAACATGGCAGCTATATCTATTTCTGGTCGCGTGAAGGCGGCGGGCGCAGCCATCTGCTGCATGCGGCCTGCGCCGAGCTTTCGCAGAAAGGCGAAGCGGTGGGCTATGTGCCGCTCGACAAGCGCGCCTACTTCGTGCCTGAAGTGTTGGACGGCATGGAGCAGCTGGCGCTGGTCTGCATCGACAATATCGAATGCATCGCCGGCGACGAAGAGTGGGAGATGGCGATCTTCAACCTCTACAACCGCATCCTGGAAACCGGCCGCACCCGTTTGTTCATCACCGGGGATCGTCCGCCGCGTCAGCTGAACCTGCGTTTACCTGATCTGGCTTCGCGCCTGGACTGGGGGCAGATCTACAAGCTGCAGCCGCTGTCGGACGAAGAGAAACTGCTGGCGCTGCAGCTGCGCGGCAAACTGCGCGGCTTCGAGCTGCCGGAAGACGTGGGCCGCTTCCTGTTGAAACGGCTGGATCGCGAGATGCGCACGCTGTTTATGACCCTCGATCAACTCGATCGCGCCTCGATTACCGCCCAACGCAAGCTTACCATCCCGTTCGTTAAAGAGATCCTGGGGCTGTAACGGGCTAATCTGCCTATTTTTCCGCGTGTTCCAGCAGGGAGCAGTAGTGCTCAACCTGCTGGCGTTGCCGATCGTTTCGCAGTTGCAAAGCGAGATTGATATGTTCCAGACACTGCGCATTGTCTGCAAGCCGTGGGTCGATTTTCCCCTGCTGTGCCAACCAGGCCGCCACGTCAGCCCAGCGCCACAGCGGTGAGGCGCCGCCGAGCCGTTGAATGGGGGAAGGGAAGCCGCCGGGGCCGCGAGTTCCGTCTTTTAGCATGGCGATCGCCTGACGCGACAGTTCGGTGAGCTCGGCAATATCGCTTAATCCCACCAGACTGGAGTCCACCGATATCACCTTGGCGCCGATATTTGCGGATTCAATATCGCTGATGGCGCTGCAAATCGCGTGCGCAAAGTTATCGCTTTCTCGATCGAACTCCAGGTAAACGGCTTTACCGTAGAAACAGATCAGCGCGTCATCGCATCCCGCCGCATACAGCGCATCTTCCAGCCCGGCGGTATCGGCGGTGACCCCATCCAGCGTCAATGAGAAATGATAGAGCGTCATGGTGATTCTCCGGTTATTTTTTCTGCGACAGCGCCAGGCAGTGATCGACTTTGCGCCGAATCTGTTTGGCATGTACCTCTGGGTTTTTTGGCGTGCTCCAGATGCTCATCATATGTTCTTGATGCCCGGCAAAGGCGCAATGTAGTCGGCCAAATGCGTGCCCCTTGCTGGGCCGAAAATGCCAACCCTGAGAAAGGGCGTAAGCTAATGCCGCCTGAATGTGCTTGTCTGGGTGTTTTTTCATCGCTCGTCCAGTGATGCGATCAGGGTAGGTGGGGTGTTGACGATTGTCAACGGCTGTTTCACCGAGAGATTTGGCGTTTGCGCAGCATAGCAGCGAAAGAAGACTGTGATGATAAAAAGTATTTATATAACAATTAATTAAAAATAGCCCTGTTCAGGGCTATTGGTATTTTGCGGTTCAATAAGAGATTTGCCGGACGATTACAAAATCTCCAGCACCTGCTCCGGCGGCCGGCCGATGCGCGCCTTGCTGCCTTTCACCACGATCGGGCGTTCGATCAGTTTCGGGTTCGCCGTCATCGCCGCCAGCAGTTGCTCTTCGCTCAGGCTGTCGTCCGCCAGCTTCAATTCCTTGTACAGATCTTCTTTTTTGCGCATCAGCTCGCGCGCCGATGTGAAGCCCAGTTCCTTCAACAGTTTTTTCAGCTCATCGACCGTAGGGGGCGTTTCGAGGTACAGCACCACCTTGGGATCGACGCCGTGCTGTTCCAGCAGCGCCAGGGTTTCACGGCTCTTGGAGCAGCGCGGGTTGTGGTAAATCGTGACGTTTTTCATGGCGTTCATTCCTTGTTGAATCAGCTGCGCTGGTATTGGCGGAAGCGCTGTTGCAGTTGGCGCAGCTGGTCGATGCGCGCATCGTAGCGCGCCTGTTTCAGGCTGCCGAGTTTCTGCAGCGAGCTGGCATTGCTGAGCAGGCCGATAGCCTGATCGAGCCGGCCGTTCAGCGCCAGGCTTTCGGCGCGGGCCGACAGCTCTTCATCGCGCAGCCCCTGAGCGGCGCTGGCCTGCGCCAGCAGATCCCAGCCGTTCGGATCGTCCGGATGGGCAAAGGTGTAGCGGTTCAGGATCTTCGACGCCTGCGCCGGCTGGTTGCCTTCGACATAGGCGTTGGCCAGGTTGAGTTGCAGCACCGGGTTGTTGTTCTGGGCGGCGTTGGCCGCCTGCAGGCGGGCGATGGCCTGCGGCGCGCGTTTCTGGCCGAGATCGATATCGGTCATCAGGTCAATCAGCCAGACGTTTTTCGCATCCTGCGCCAGCATCGGTTGAATGATGTTGCGCGCGTCGTCGTATTTTTTCGCTTCATAGAACAGGATGGCGCGGCCGTATTTGGCGGCCGCCTGTTCGCGCACGTTCCCCTTGCTGAGCGAGCCGAGCAGCTCTTCGTTCAGGCCATAGCCTTCCGAGCTGTACATGCCCAGTGCGCGCACCTTGGCCATCAGGTAATCCTGCGAAGACTGCACGATGTGTTTCTGCATCTGGTTGGCGCGGTTGCGCGCGTCGGAGAGACGGCTGTCCGGCAGCGGGTGCGTCAGCAGCATTTCCGGCGGCTTGGAGGCGTAACGCGACTGATCCGAGAGTTTCTGCAGGAAGTCGGGCATCGCTTCCGGATCGAAACCGGCGCGCTGCAGCACCTGAATGCCGATGCGATCGGCTTCCTGTTCGTTCGATTGGGTAAAGCTGATCATGCCCTGCTGGGTGCCGGCCATGGTGCCGCTCAGCGCCGCCATGCCCATGGTCGGGTTGGCCATCGCCAGCAGGATGGAACCAAGCGCGCCCACCCAGGTCAACGGGGCGTTGCGTTGCTGATCTTCCATTGCGCGCGCCAGGTGGCGCTGGGTGACGTGCGAGATTTCGTGCGCCAGCACCGAGGCCAGCTGGCTTTCGTTGTCGCTGACGCGGAACAGGGCGGAATGCAGCACCACGTTGCCGCCGAAGAAGGCGAAGGCGTTGATTTCGTCGTTGCGCACCAGATAGAAATGGAACGGCGTGCGCACCGAATAGGCGCTGGCCACCAGCCGGTTGCCCAGTTGGTTGATGTATTGACTCAGTAGCGGATCGTTGATCAGCGGGGCGCTGGCGCGTAGTTGGCGCACGTAGAAGTCGCCCATCGCCAGCTCTTGTCCGATGCTCAGGGTGCCGCCGGCGGAGGTGCCCATATCCGGCAACTGGTCCTGGCTTTCCGCCTGTGCTGGCGCCAGGGCGGTGGCGTTCAACGTGCCGAGCAACAGCACCGCTAACGCGGTTTTGGTCAACCGGTTGGTCATAGTCAGGCGTTTCCCTTAAATAATCATTTCTAAGACGTCAGCAGCAGACAAGAGTTCTTTATTCCCACGGCGCGATCCGCGTGAAAGTGCGGCGGATCACAAACCGCCGCGACGGCAATCATCACATCATAGTCAGCGGCAGGCGACAAGGAAACGTTAGCCGGGGGCGAATAGGGCAAAAAAGTTTTATTTTTCATTTCGAAGGGCGTTTTCTCCGTCGGGAGCGAGACGGAACTTCAATAAAACGCGGATAAAGTTAGTCTGTGTTTTATTGACAAGATAAACGCAGACTCATATAGTCTGCGTTATTGAAGGTTTACTGACGGTCAAAAACGGACATATGGCGTACATCACAACCAGCGTTGAATATGGCATCCACTGCCTGCTGTGGCTGGTCGGCGATAACCAGCGCGCGCTCAGCAGCCGCGAACTCGCCGAACTGCAAGGGATCTCCCCCAGCTTTCTGGCCAAGATTTTCCCCAAGCTGGAAAAGGCGGGCATCGTCGCCGCCAGTGAAGGGGTGCGAGGCGGTTACCGGCTGGCCCGTCCGGCGAAAGAGATCAGCTTTCTGGAGATTATCGACGCCATCGAGGGGCACAAGCCGCTGTTCGATTGCCAGGAGGTGCGCGGGCGCTGTGCGGTGTTCGATGATTCCCCGCCGGAATGGGCGGTCTCCGGCAAATGCGCTATCCATGCGGTGATGCTGCAGGCGGAGAAGGCGATGCGCGATGCGCTGGCGGCGCAGACCCTCGGCGACGTCGCTGCCCGTTTTGGCCGCAAGGCGCCACAGGGCTTCTTCGGCGAGGTCAACATCTGGCTCGACGAGCGCATGACGGAACGCACCGCGCGCAGCGGCAAAACGGCTCGCGCCAAGACCTAAACTCCGCCTTTCCTTAAAACAAAACACATTTTTCCCGCCTCTTCGGAAGGGGCGGGCGGTCCTTCTGCACCCTGCGACGGGAGCGGAACGGCGCCGTTCATCCGAAAAAACTGCGGGCAGCCTCGTCGCCCGGTCAACCCTGTATGAAGGAGTCATCCCATGACGCAGAAAATAGTGATTGCCGGTTCCGGTTTTGCCGGTTTTTGGGCCGCCGTGTCCGCCATGCGCGCCATTACCCTTGCCGGTAAGCATGACGACATCGAGGTGCTGATGGTTTCGCCGACGCCAACGGTCACCATCCGGCCACGCCTGTATGAAGCGGTGCTGGAAAACATGAACCCCGACATTTCCGCGCAGCTCACCGCCGTCGGTGCACGGCACCTGGCCGGGACGGTGGAACGTATCGACGCCGCCGCCAAAACGCTCAGGGTGGTGCCGGCGGTGGGGGAACCCCTTGAGTTGGCCTACGATCGTTTGGTGTGGGCCACCGGCAGTCGGCTTTCCGTGCCTGCGGTGCCGGGCTTTGCCGAATACGGTTTCAACGTCGATACGCTGGAAAGCGCACAGCGCTTGGGCGCTCATATCAAAGCGCTGGCGGCCAAACCGTCAACGCCGGCGCGCAACACCGCCGTGGTGGTGGGAGCGGGGCTGACCGGGCTGGAGAGCGCCGCGGAGATGCCGCAGCGGCTGCGCGATGCGCTGGGGCAAAACGAGAATGTGCGCGTGGTGATCGTCGATAGCGCCCCGGAAGTGGGCGCAGGAATGGGCGCGGAGCCGGGGGCGGTGATTCGCCAGGCGCTGGCGGAGTGCGGCGTGGAAGCGCGAGCCGGCCTGCGCGTTTCGGCTATCGATGCCGAGGGGGTGATGCTGTCGAACGGTGAGCGCATCGCCGCCAACACGGTGATCCTGGCGGCAGGCGTGCGTGCGCATCCGCTGACCGAGCAAATCCCCGGCGAACGTGACGCTAATGGCCGAGTGATCGGCGACGCCTTCCTGCGCGCGCCTGCGGCGGCGGGCATTTTCGTGACCGGCGATACGGTGAAAGTGGCGACCGACGATCTCGGTAACCACAATCTGATGACCTGCCAGCATGCGATGAGCCTCGGCCGCGTCGCCGGTCACAATGCGGCGGCGGAGTTGGTGGGGTTGCCGACGCACCCGTATAGCCAGCCGAAGTATGTGACCTGTCTGGATCTGGGCCCCTGGGGGGCGCTGTATACCGAAGGCTGGCAGCGCCAGGTGCGCTTTACCCGTCAGGAAGGCAAAAAGATTAAACAGGAGATTAACACGCAGTGGATTTACCCACCGGCGGCGGACCGCGAGGCGTTGTTCGCCGTCGCCAATCCGGATTTCGTGATTGTGCCTTAAAAAGATAAAAACGGGAGCGGCAACGCTCCCGTCGTCATTTCCCCAGCGGCAGGAAAGAGCGTTCCGGCACCACGGTTTTCATCACCAGCGTGGAGCTCAGGCGCTGCACGCCCGGCAGGGCGGAGAGCTTCTCGTCGTAAAGCTGCTGGAAGGCGGGCAGATCGCGGGCGATAACGTGCAGCAGATAATCGGGATCGCCAAACAAACGCTGCGCTTGCACCACCTGCGGAATGTCCACCATGGCGTTTTCGAAGGTTTCGACGGCGCGGCGATCGCCTTCGCGCATGGTGACGAACACCAGAGCGGAGAAGTTGTAGCCCAGGCTGCCGGGATCGAGCTGGGCGCGGTAGCCCCTGATCACCCCGGATTCTTCTAATGCGCGTACCCGGCGGTGGCAGGGGGATACGCTCAATCCGATCCGCTCGGCCAGCTCGGTCACCGACAAACGCCCGTCGGTTTGCAGTTCCGCAAGAATTTTGCGATCAATCTTGTCCATTTGGAAAAATTTCCCCGCTTATGCCGATTTCAGGCAAGTAATTGAAAGCACATTTTAACGCCTTGAGGATATTCTTGCCATCTGTTGAACGGTTTTGACGGCCGCCGTCAGGCGGGGGCCGTGCTTATTCTACGAGGAAAACGCGATGGTTCTCTGTTCGGTGCGGCGCTGTGCGTTTGAGAGGGCGCCGGCATGACGCTCGCTCTGTTCGCCGCTTTTTGGGCGGTGTCGATTCTGTTGGTGATCACGCCGGGTATGGATTGGGCTTATGTGATCTCGGCGGGCATTCGCGGCCGGGTGGTGGTGCCCGCCGTCGCCGGTTTGTTGTTCGGCCACCTGCTGATGATTGCGATCGTGGTGGCGGGCGTCGGCGCGTTGCTGGTCGGCAATCCGCTGGCGCTGACGGCGCTCACCTTGCTGGGGGCGGCTTACCTGCTGTGGATCGGTTTCAATATGCTGCTGCATCCGCCGGTGCCCGGCGCCGGTGAAGATCAGCGTTCCGATTCCTGGCTGCGCTGGGCCGGCAAGGGCGTGTGCGTCAGCGGCCTGAACCCCAAGGTGTTTTTGCTGTTTCTGGCGCTGTTGCCGCAGTTTACCGACGTCCGGGCCGAGTGGTCGGTGCCGATGCAGATGCTGGCGTTGGGCGCCGTGCATTTGATCAGCTGCGGCCTGGTGTATCTGCTGGTGGGATTCGGTTCGCAGTCGGTGCTGCGCACGCGCCCGCAGGCAGCGAAGGGAGTGGGGCGCCTCTCCGGTGCGGCGATGATCGTCATCGCGCTCGGGCTGCTGGCCGAGCAGGCGCTGAAATAGCATTACCGTCGGTAGATGTCCGGCCGGGCGATCTGCCAGACAAAGTCGGGGTGGTTGATGGCCGAATAGCCCACTTTCTCATAGAGCCAGGGGGCGGTGCTGGTGACCAGCATGACTCGCCTCAGCTTCGCCATCAGCGGATGGGCCTGGCAGCATTCCGCCAGCCACAGACCCAGCCCGCTTTTTTGATGCGTCTCCAGCACGTACACGTCGCACAGATAGCCGAAAGTGGCGTAATCGGTGACCAGCCGGGCGAAACCGATCTGCCTG
Organism: Serratia sp. ME47; assembly: GCF_903970925.1. Lineage (NCBI taxonomy): Bacteria > Pseudomonadati > Pseudomonadota > Gammaproteobacteria > Enterobacterales > Yersiniaceae > Serratia > Serratia sp. ME47. The sequence goes on from NZ_CAJCKE010000041.1 coordinate 28,621, forward strand.
GCCTCGTGATATAAACCGAAGCACAGGCTGTGGGTGAGGGACTGGCGGACGGTTTCTTTATCGATTCCCTCCGCCCATGAGGAGCGGGTCAGAAAAGCGTGAATGGCATCGAGATCCAGCAGGGCGGGATCGGTGCTGACGAGATAGTCAGCACGCCGCCACTCCCGTGGGGCAGGGATTGTCATGAGGGTTCTTCTCCTGTGCAAGCGTTAAGATCTGGGCCACCGTTCAGGCGTGCAGTTCGGCGACCGTCATGGTGAAAATAAGCGTGTCTTCGCCCTCGTTGGCGTACCGATGTGGGCCGTCCGTTTTGGCGACCGCCGAACAGCCTGGCGTAATCCTGAGCTCGGTTTGTTCGACGGTAAGGC
>NZ_CAJCKE010000042.1:0-26115 GCF_903970925.1 Serratia sp. ME47
CAATTGGAGGGGCCGAAGGCGCGGCCCCTCCACCCGCGCCTTCGCTTAACACCGTCTGTCCGCTATGCGGATACCCTCGCCGCGTCTGCATTGTCGGGCGGGTCGGCTGCGACAAACGTCCCTGTTAGTCTCGCCTCAACCGGCCTTCCCTGGCCGGTTGCCCCTGACAACGCCGTCTTGCTCGGCAGCCGCTGATGCGCGCCCAAGGTCAACACATGAGCTGACAGCTACCGGGAAATCTGTCGCTTATGAGGTTGTGGTAGAGAAGTTGGAGATGAGCGCGGTGTTGGGCGCCCTTGAAGACGCCGAACGTAGGCATAGCGCATTAGGCGAAACCGCCATGGACGGCGGTTTCAGGTGAGACAGGCAGGGACGCCTGTCGCAACCGGCCTCAATGCGGTATGGCGGAGCGAGGGGAGTTGGCAAAGCCAACCGTCTGATAGGGCAAAGGCGCGGGTTGCCAGGGGCCGCGCCTTTCGGCCCCTGGCTCGGTCGAGGTGCAGGAGCCTCATGATGCACCTCTCATTTATCGACCGAAAACGTCACGAGTACTTCAAAAAAACGCTAACTGGTAAGCATTAGGCCGCATAGCCGCCTTTTTTTGCCTGCATCAAGGGAAACAGAAAGGCATTAATACCAAATCATCATCGCTATCAGGCAGATGACCACCAGGCCGCACAGGGCCGAAGTCAGCATAAACTGCCCGCGCACCCGCTCGCAGCGGCGAATAAACTCCGGATCGTGGTGCTCGACATAGCGCTGCGCGAAAATATAACGCACCAGCCTCAGCTGCTTGCTGGGTTGGCCGTGGGCGGTAAAGAAACCGCCGCCGTCGACATATTGGTACAGCAGCGGGTCACAGCCGCGCAATACCACCAGCAGCGCGCGCAGAGAAGAGTAATACCGCACCATGTTAACCACACACACCACACACAAGGCCCAAAACAGCGCGACGGTACTGATCATGATTGCCCCCTCAAGGCGTTGTTATCCGCGGCCATCCGCCGGGTCCAACCCCCCTACCTCATTACCCGATACTCTGCTGGAGCTTACCGCTCTCATCCCCTTTTTTTGCCTGCACGGGCCACGCCCATAACCCACCGCCTCCGAAGACGTTGCCGCACCGCACGATAAGATTTGCACGGCATGGTTCTACTCAGAGGAGAAATGATGAGGCCCATATCCATCATTGTAGGTTAATGAAACGCAAACTGGCCTGAGCAGTGGATAAAATTTACCGCCCTGTGCCGAAAAGTCACCTGCCGGGGCGTTATAAGCGATAACCGCCCGTTTTCGATTAGGCTGTTTTTATGGATAGTCTATCCCGCGCCACGCCGCTGATCTTTCCCCCCACGCTGGCTAGACTCAGGTTTCCGTTACGCTTATCCAAGGAAACTGTTATGGCAAACCATTCAATCAAGGGAAAAACCGTCCTGATCGCCGGCGGCGCCAAGAACCTCGGCGGGCTGATCGCGCGCGATTTGGCTGAGCAAGGCGCCAAAGCGGTGGTGATCCACTACAACAGCGCCGCCTCCAAAACCGAGGCGGAGAAAACCGTCGCCGCCATTCAGGCCGCCGGAGCGCAAGGCGTCGCGCTGCAGGCCGATCTGACCACGGCGGGCGCGGTCGAGAAGCTGTTCGCCGATGCTGTCGCCGCCGTCGGCAAGCCGGATATCGCCATCAATACCGTCGGCAAGGTGCTGAAAAAGCCGCTGATCGACATCAGCGAAGCTGAGTACGACGAGATGACCGCGGTCAACGCCAAACCGCGTTCTTCTTCCTGAAAGAAGCGGGTAAGCACCTTAACGACAACGGCAAAATCTGCACGCTGGTCACCTCGCTGCTCGGCGCCTTCACGCCGTTCTACGCCGCTTACGCCGGCACCAAAGCGCCGGTGGAGCACTTCACCCGCGCCGCCGCCAAGGAGTTCGGCGAGCGCGGCATCTCCGTGACGGCGGTCGGCCCCGGCCCGATGGATACCCCGTTCTTCTACCCGGCGGAAGGCGCGGACGCCGTGGCCTACCACAAGACGGCGGCGGCGCTGTCGCCATTCAGCCAAACCGGCCTGACCGATATCGAAGACGTGGTGCCGTTCATCCGTCATCTGGTCAGCGACGGCTGGTGGATAACCGGCCAAACCATCCTGATCAACGGCGGCTACACCACCAAATAAACCCGGCGGGGGCACCTATCGCCCCCGCACCTGCTCGCGCGCAACCGCGCCATGCGGCTACACTCTCTGTCAGAAACAGCGCCAAGGAACAGCAGGTCAACGAGATGGACAGATTCAATCAATACCGCGTATTCGTGCAGGTGGCGGAGATGGGCAGCTTTATCCGGGCGGCCCATGCGCTGAAGGTGCCGCGCGCCTCGGTGTCCGCCGCCGTTCAGCAACTGGAAACGCAGCTGGGCGTGCGCCTGCTGCACCGCACCACACGGCAAGTGCGGCTGACCGCCGACGGCGAACAGCTGCTCGAACGGCTGCGCCCGCTGCTGGCCGAGGTGGAAGATATCGATCAGTCGTTTCAGGCCAGCCAACGGCAGGCCTCCGGGCGGCTCAGCGTCGATGTGCCGAGCCGCATCGCCCGTCGGCTGATCGCGCCGGCGCTGCCCAGCCTGCTGCGGCGCCACCCTCATCTGCAGCTGGTGCTCGGCTCCGCCGATCGCGCCATCGATCTGGTGCAGGAAGGGGTCGACTGCGCGGTGCGCGTCGGCGATCTGCACGACAGCAGCCTGGTGATGCGCCCGCTCGGCCATATCGCGCTGATCAACTGCGCCAGCACCGCCTACCTGAGCGAATTCGGCCATCCTCTTCATCCCGCCGATCTCGCCGAGGGGCACTGGAGCATCGGCTACGCCTCGCCCAAAACCGGCCGCGAATCCCCCTGGGAATACCTGACCGGCGACGGCCACACCCAGCGGCTCGACTTGCCCAGCCGGGTGGTGGTCAACAACGCCGAAAGCTATATCGCCTGCTGCCGCGCCGGGCTGGGATTGATGCAAATCCCGCGCTACGACGTGCAACACCTGCTCGACGCCGGTGAACTGGTGGAAGTCCTGCCCGGTTACCGCGCCGCCTCCATGCCGATCGCCCTGATCTACCCCCATCGCCGCCAGCGTTCCCGCCGTTTGGCGGTGTTTCACGAGTGGTTTGAAAGCCTGCTGCAACCGCATCTGGAGCGCTGATTGCACATTTAGCGCTATACTTTGTTTAATAACGCTTATAATTCAAGCGGTCAGACCGTTAAAACCCGCATAACCCTTAGGCTTTTACGCCGCGCGGGTGTACAACGAAAGGTATCGTGCGCAGAGATTTTCGATGCGGCGCAGTGTGATCGCCCCAACATATCATTGCGTTATCCGAATGATACTATGGAACCAAAAGCGCCAGGCGGGTACACGGAACGCCTGCTAACCCTTTTTAATCGGCATGTTTATGGAAGGAGTATTCTTATGGCTTACAAACACATATTGATCGCGGTAGACCTATCCCCGGAAAGCAAGATCCTGGTAGAAAAAGCCGTCTCTATGGCGCGGCCGTATAACGCCAAAGTTTCTCTGATCCACGTCGATGTCAACTATTCCGATCTCTATACTGGCCTTATCGACGTCAATCTCGGCGACATGCAAAAGCGCATCTCTGAAGAAACCCACCAGGCGCTGACCGAGCTGTCGCAAAACGCCGGCTACCCGATCACCGAGACCCTGAGCGGCAGCGGCGATCTGGCGCAGGTGCTGGTGGACGCCATCAAGAAATACGACATGGACCTGGTGCTGTGCGGCCACCACCAGGACTTCTGGAGCAAGCTGATGTCTTCCGCTCGCCAGCTGATCAATACCGTGCACATCGATATGCTGATCGTGCCGCTGCGCGACGAAGAAGACGAATAAAGTAAGCGCTTGCTAACTTAACTGCCCAACGCCCGCGCCCTGCGGGCGTTTTTCATGCCGCTACGCCGATTAATCGCTTGATAATCAACCGCCCTCCGATGATATAGTCGCTAAAGACACAACATCCTCCCCCGAGCATCACCTATACCCAAATCTATAAGAAATAGCGGGGGAAAATTTAATGCTAAAAGGAGTTATCCATGGAATATGCCGTATCGGTAGAGTCTTTCCTGTCCTCGTTACAACGCCATAACCCCCACCAGCCGGAATATCTGCAGGCCGTGCGCGAAGTGTTCACCTCGCTGTGGCCATTTATCGAGCGCAACCCGCGCTATCGCGAACAGGCGCTGCTGGAGCGCCTGGTGGAGCCCGAGCGCATCATTCAGTTCCGCGTCAGCTGGGTGGACGATCGCGGCCAGGTGCAGGTCAATCGCGCCTTTCGCGTCCAGTTCAACTCGGCCATCGGCCCCTACAAGGGCGGCATGCGCTTCCACCCGTCGGTAAACCTGTCGATCCTGAAGTTCCTCGGCTTTGAGCAGACCTTCAAGAATGCGCTGACCACCCTGCCGATGGGCGGCGGCAAAGGCGGCTCCGATTTCGATCCGAAGGGCAAAAGCCAGGGCGAGATCATGCGTTTCTGCCAGGCGCTGATGACCGAGCTGTATCGCCACTTGGGCCCGGACACCGACGTGCCGGCCGGCGACATCGGCGTCGGCGGCCGTGAAGTCGGCTTTATGGCCGGCATGATGAAGAAACTGTCCAACAACACCGCCTGCGTGTTTACCGGCAAAGGGCTCTCCTTCGGCGGCAGCCTGATCCGCCCCGAGGCGACCGGCTACGGCCTGGTGTACTTTACCGACGCCATGCTGCAGCGCCACGGCCTGGGCTTTGAGGGGATGCGGGTGGCGGTGTCCGGCTCCGGCAACGTGGCGCAGTACACCATCGAGAAAGCGTTGGAGCTGGACGCGCGCGTGATCACCGTGTCGGATTCCGGCGGCACTCTGGTGGACGAAGACGGCTTCACCACCGAGAAGCTGGCGCACCTGGCGGAGATCAAAAACCAGCGCTACGGCCGGGTGGCGGACTACGCCCGCGAACGCGGCCTGACCTACCTGGCGGGCCAACAGCCGTGGAACGTGCCGGTGGATATCGCCCTGCCGTGCGCCACCCAGAACGAACTGGATCTCGAGGCGGCGCAGACGCTGATCCGCAACGGGGTGAAAGCGGTGGCGGAAGGCGCCAACATGCCGACCACCATCCAGGCCACCGACGCCTTCCTCGACGCCGGGGTGCTGTTCGCGCCCGGCAAGGCGGCCAACGCCGGCGGCGTGGCCACCTCGGGGCTGGAGATGGCGCAAAACGCCGCGCGCATCGGCTGGCGGGCGGAAAAAGTGGATGTACGTTTACAACATATCATGGCGGATATTCACCATGCCTGCGTGGAATACGGCGGCGAGGGCAAGCAAACCCACTATGTACACGGCGCGAATATCGCCGGTTTCGTTAAGGTTGCGGAGGCGATGCTGGCCCAGGGCGTGCTGTAATCGGGCGCAAAGGTGATCTTGTTCACACATCGATTAAATGCTTCAATGCCGGCCTCTGCGCCGGCATTTTTTTCCGCGTCCAAGCCATCAAAATGATGCGCAAACGTTAATTAAAAGTTAATAAAAGGTTATTCATAGCCGTTTAATTGGTAGTAAATTTACCACCGCCAAATAATTAAACATTTATTTAACACTAAATACGCCAGTATTTTACTTAAATGTGCACAGATCACATTTCATTAACTTCGGCTACGCCCCCTCTTCCATTCCTTTGTAATCTGCAGCGGTGGAAAAACCGCCACCCCTACAGATAAAAAAAGGTACAGCTAATGAAATTTAACCTCGCATTATTAAATGCATGTGTGGTTTCTGCGTGCATGTTATCGACAACACCTGTGTTCGCCGCTGATAAATATGAGATTGCCGTGGTCGCCAAATTGACCGGCATTCCGTGGTTCAACCGCATGGAAGTGGGCGTCAACGAAGCGGCGAAAAAACTCGACGTCAACGCTTACCAGACCGGCCCGTCTACGCCGGATCCGGCTGCGCAGGTCAAGGTGATTGAGGATCTGATCGCCAAGAACGTCAACGCCATCATCGTGGTGCCGAACGACGCCAAGGTGCTGGAGCCGGTGCTGAAAAAAGCGCGCGACAAAGGCATCGTGGTGCTGACCCATGAATCCCCGGACCAGCAGATCGGCCAGTGGGACATCGAGACCATCGACAGCGAGAAATACGCGCAGGCCAACGTCGATGAGCTGGCGAAAGACATGGGCGGCAAAGGCGGCTACGCGATCTACGTCGGCTCGCTGACTGTGCCGTTGCACAACGCCTGGGCCGATTCCGCCATCAAATACCAGAAAGAAAAATACCCGGACATGTTTGAAGTCACCTCGCGCTTGCCGGTGGCGGAAAGCATCGACAAATCCTACGCCACCACGCTGGATCTGATGAAAACCTATCCGCAGATGAAGGGCATCATCGGTTTCGGTTCGCTCGGCCCAATCGGCGCCGGCCAGGCGGTGGCCAAGAAACGCGCCAAGGACAAAATCGCGGTGGTGGGCATCGCCATGCCGGCGCAGGCCGCTCCTTACCTGATGCGCGGCGACATCAAGAAAGCGCTGCTGTGGGATCCGAAAGACGCCGGTTATGCGCTGGTGACGGTGGCCGACCAGCTGCTGCAGGGCAAAGAAGTGAATAAGGACCTGTCGATCGAGGGCCTCGGCAAAGCCGACGTCGATATGGAACACAAAGTGATTCGGTTTAATAAGATTTTGGAAGTGACCAAAGACAACGCCCAATCGCTCGGATTCTGATTTTTCGCGTAATTTCGCCACACCGGGAAAGTAGTTAAACCCTCGTAGGGGCGCAGCGTTGCTGCGCCCAGGGCTTCGGCCGCTACGCAAGCACAGGTTAACGTTATGACAGCCTCCCCCGCATTTATCACCCTGGAGAATATCAGCAAGCGATTCCCAGGCGTGCTGGCATTAGACCAGATCAACCTGACGCTGAATAAAGGCGAAGTGCACTGCCTGGCCGGGCAAAACGGCTGCGGCAAAAGCACCATCATTAAAATCATCTCCGGCGTCTATCAGCCGGAAAAAGGCGCCAACATTTCGCTGGAAGGCAAACTCTTCCACGCCCTGACGCCGCAGCTGTCCGGTTATTACGGCATACAGGTGATCTACCAGGACCTGTCGCTGTTCCCTAACCTGACGGTGGCGGAAAACATCGCCATCCACCGTTACCTGCCCGGCGGCCACTTCTGGGTGCGCAAGCGGGTGATGCGCCAGACGGCGCTGGACGCCATGGCGCGGGTCGGCGTACACATCGATCCCGATAAAAAAGTGGAAAAACTGTCGATCGCCGATCGGCAACTGGTGGCGATTTGCCGCGCCATCGCCGCCGAAGCGCGGTTGGTTATCATGGACGAACCGACCGCCTCGCTGACCCGCCAGGAAGTCGACGGCCTGCTGCGGGTGGTCAACGAACTGAAGGCGGCCGGCATCTGCGTGGTGTTCGTCAGCCACCGATTGGATGAAGTGATGGAAGTCGCCGATCGCATCAGCGTGATGCGCGACGGCAAGCTGGTGGGCACCTGGCCGGCCAGCGAACTGGACAGCCATGAACTGGCGTTCCTGATGACCGGCCAACGCTTCCATTACAGCCCGCTGCCCCCGCTGCCGCCGGCCGAACAGGCGCCGCTGCTCGAGGTGCGCAACCTCAGCCGCGGCGAAAAATACCGCAACGTCAATCTGGCGCTGCGCGGCGGCGAGATCGTCTCGATCGTCGGCCTGCTCGGTGCCGGCCGCACCGAACTGTGCCTCAGCCTGTTCGGCATGACGCGGCCGGACAGCGGCGAGATCCGCATCGAGGGCCGGGCGGTGCAGCTGCACAACAACCGCGAAGCGGTGCGCCACGGCATCGGCTATGTGTCGGAGGATCGTCTGACGCAGGGATTGATCATGGAGCAATCGATCTACGACAACACCATCGTCACCGTCTTCGATCGGCTGCATACCTCGCTCGGGCTGCTGGATCACGCCAAGGCGACCGAGCTGGTTAACCGGCTGATCCGCGATTTGAACATCAAGGTGTCCGACAGCGCATTGCCGGTGAAAACCCTGTCCGGCGGCAACGCCCAGCGCATCGCCATCGCCAAATGGGTCGCGACCCAGCCGAAGATCCTGATCCTCGACTCGCCCACCGTCGGCGTGGACATCGCTAACAAAGAGGGGATCTACCAGATCGCCCGCGATCTGGCGCAGCTGGGCATGGCGGTGCTGATGATCTGCGACGAGATCCCGGAAGCCTATTACAACAGCCATCGGGTGATGGTGATGCGCAAAGGCGAGCTGATCGCCGAGTTCGCGCCGCACCAGAGTACCGAACAACAGATCGCCGAGGTGGTGAATGGATAAGTCATTATTGGCCCGCCTGGCCGGGCGGCACGAGTTTTATCTCGGCCTGCTGGTGCTGCTGCTGGCGATCGGCCTGAGCGCCGGCACCGATGAGTTTCTGACGCTCGGCAACCTGACCGACGTCGCCACCAGCTACGCCATTCTCGGCATCCTGGCCTGCGGGCTGTTCGTGGTGCTGATCGCCGGCGGCATCGACATTTCGTTCCCGGCGGTCACCGCCATCGCGCAGTATGTGATGGCCAGCTGGGTGATCCAGCACGGCGGCAGCTTCCCGCTGGCGTTCGCCCTGGCGATTGGCGTCGGCCTGCTGCTCGGGCTGGTGAACGGTTTCCTGGTGTACTGGCTGAAAGTGCCGGCGATCATCATCACCATCGCTACCCTTAACCTGTTCTACGGCCTGCTGGTGTACGCCACCAACGGCACCTGGCTGTACGGCTTCCCGGACTGGTTCATGAACGGCATCAACTGGTTCTCGTTCCAGGGCGCCGACGGTTACGACTACGGCCTGACGCTGCCGCTGCTGTGCCTGCTGGCGACCATCGTCGTCACCGGCGTGCTGATGAACCGCACCCGGCTGGGGCGCCAGATCTACGCCATGGGCGGCAACCGCGACGCGGCGTCGCGCCTGGGGTTGAACCTGCTGCGGCTGCACTTCTGCGTCTACGGCTATATGGGCATTCTGGCCGGCGTCGCGGCGGTGGTGCAGGCGCAGATCACCCAGTCGGTGGCGCCCAACTCGCTGCTCGGCTTCGAGCTGACGGTATTGGCGGCGGTGGTGCTGGGCGGCACCAGCATGAGCGGCGGCCGCGGATCGTTGACCGGCACCCTGCTCGGCGTGGTGCTGCTGGCCTTCCTGCAAAACGGGCTGACGCTGCTCAGCGTCTCGGCCTATTGGCACCAGGTATTCAGCGGCGCGATCATTTTGATCAGCATCAGCACCACCGCCTGGAACGAAAAACGCAAGCTGCTCAAGGAGATCTGACATGACGCAGTTAACTCGGTTGATCCCAAACGATCGGATCATTCGCCTGCAGGGCGCGATCATCATCGCGGTGGCGCTGCTGTTCGCCGGGCTGCTCGGATCGCGCTTCTTCAGCCTCGGCAACTTCCAGTCGATCGCCTCGCAGCTGCCGATCCTCGGCCTGCTGGCGCTCGGCATGGGCATCACCATGCTGACCGGCGGCATCAACCTGTCGATCATCGCCGGCGCCAACGCCTGTTCGCTGGTGATGGCGGCGATCATCGTCAGCCATCCCGACCAGCCGCTGTTCCTGGCGCTGGCGCTGTTGGCCGGCCTGCTGGTGGCGGTGGCGATCGGCGCGCTCAACGGCGCGCTGGTAGCCTGGATAGGCGTCTCGCCCATCCTCGCCTCGCTCGGCACCATGACCCTGATCACCGGCCTGAATATTCTGCTGTCCAACGGCGCGGTGATCTCCGGCTTCCCGGCGGCGATTCAATTTCTCGGCAACGGCGCCGTGCTCGGCGTGCCGGTGGCGCTGATCCTGTTCCTGCTGGTGGCGGTGGGTCTGTGGCTGCTGCTGGAGCACACCACGCTGGGGCGCAGCCTGTACCTGATCGGCTCCAACGAGCAGGCCACCCGCTTCAGCGGCGTGAACACCGCGCGGGTGCAGATCGCGGTGTATATCCTGTCGGCGCTGCTCGGCTGGGGCGCCGCCCTGCTGATGATGGCCAAGTTCAACTCGGCCAAGGCCGGCTACGGCGAATCTTATCTGCTGGTGACCATTCTGGCCTCGGTGCTGGGCGGCATTAACCCGGACGGCGGTTTCGGCCGTATTCTGGGGCTGGTGCTGGCGCTGATCGTGCTGCAAATGTTGGAAAGCGGCCTCAATTTGCTGGGGGTCAGCAGCTACCTGACCATGGCCCTGTGGGGCGGCGTGCTGATCCTGTTTATCGCGTTACAGAATCGAAAAGCCTGAGGAGAAAATAATGGCGAGCTATTTTATTGGCGTAGATGTGGGCACCGGAAGCGCGCGCGCGGGCGTATTCGATCTCAATGGCCGCATGGTCGGCCAGGCCAGCCGGGCCATCGATCTGTACCGGCCGAAGGCGGATTTCGTCGAGCAGTCGTCGGATAACATCTGGCAGGCGGTGTGCAATGCGGTGCGCGACGCGGTCAACCAGGCCGACATCAACCCGATCCAGGTCAAAGGGCTGGGCTTCGACGCCACCTGTTCGCTGGTGGTGCTGGATAAAGAAGGCAAACCGCTGACCGTCAGCCCCTCCGGCCGCACCGAGCAGAACATCATCGTGTGGATGGATCACCGGGCGATCGCCCAGGCCGAGCGCATCAACGCCACCAAACACCGGGTGCTGGACTTCGTCGGCGGCATCATTTCGCCGGAGATGCAGACGCCGAAACTGCTGTGGCTGAAGCAACACATGCCCACCACCTGGGCCAACGCCGGTTACCTGTTCGATCTGCCGGACTTCCTCACCTGGCGCGCCACCCAGGACGCCACCCGCTCGCTGTGCTCGACGGTGTGCAAGTGGACCTATCTCGGCCACGAGCAGCGTTGGGACAAAAGCTACTTCCAGCAGATCGGGCTGGAAGACGTGCTGGAACACGACGCCGCCAAGATCGGCAGCGACGTTAAAATGATGGGCGAGCCGCTGGGCCACGGCCTGACTCAGCGCGCCGCCAGCGAGATGGGGCTGATCGCCGGCACGGCGGTGAGCGTGTCAATCATCGACGCCCACGCCGGCACCCTCGGCACGCTGGGCGCCACCGGCGTCTCCGGCGAGGTGGCCGACTTCAACCGCCGCGTCGCGCTGATCGGCGGCACCTCCACCGGCCATATGGCGATGTCGCGCACCGCGCGCTTTATCGGCGGCGTCTGGGGGCCGTATTACTCGGCGATCCTGCCGGAATACTGGTTGAACGAAGGCGGCCAGTCCGCCACCGGCGCGCTGATCGACCACGTCATCCAGTCGCACCCGTGCTATCAGGATCTGCTGGCGCAGGCGAAAACTCAGGGCCAGACCATCTATGAGGTGCTGAACGCCATTCTGCGCCGCATGGCCGGCGAGCCGGAGAACATCGCCTTCCTGACGCAGGACATTCACATGTTGCCGTACTTCCACGGCAACCGCTCGCCGCGCGCCAACCCGACGCTGACCGGCATCCTGACCGGGCTGAAGCTGTCGCGCACGCCGGAGGACATGGCGCTGCACTACCTGGCCACCATTCAGGCCATCGCGCTCGGCACCCGCCACATCATCGAAACCATGAACCACAGCGGCTACAGCATCGACACCATCATGGCCAGCGGCGGCGGCACCAAGAACCCGATCTTCGTGCAAGAGCACGCCAACGCCACCGGTTGCGCCATGCTGCTGCCGGAGGAGAGCGAAGCGATGCTGCTGGGCGGAGCGATGATGGGCACCGTGGCGGCCGGCGTGTTCGACACCTTGCCGGAGGCGATGAGCGCCATGAGCCGCATCGGCAAGACGGTGACGCCGCAGACCAACCAGATAAAAAGCTACTACGATCGCAAATACCGGGTGTTCCACGAGCTGTACAACGACCACATGAAATACCGCCGGTTGATGCAGGAGGAGGTGTGATGCAGCAAGAGTGGCGGCAGGCCGTGCAGGGCTGGCAAACCTACAGTCAGGAGCTGGCGCAGCTGGGCGAACGCCTCGACGCGCGCACCTGGCAACGGCTGTTGGCGCTGCTGGCCGACTGCCGCGGTAAAATCGCCGTCACCGGCGTCGGCACCTCGGGGATTGCGGCGCGCAAGATAGCCCATATGCTGGCCTGCGTGGAGCGGCCGGCGGTCTATCTCGACGCCACCGGCGCGGCGCACGGCGATCTGGGCTTCCTGCGCGCCGACGATCTGCTGATCCTGATCTCGCGCGGCGGCAATTCCGACGAGCTGACCCGCCTGCTGCCGACGCTGCAGGCCAAGGGGGTGACGCTGATCGCGGTGACGGAAAACCCGCATTCCGCCATCGCGCAGGCGGCGCAGCTGACGATCGCCACCGGGGTGCAAAAGGAGATAGATCCGCTGAACATGCTGGCCACCACCTCGATTGTGCTGGTGTTGGCGATCTTCGACGCCGCCTGCGCCTGCCTGATGACGCGCAGCGGTTACGATAAGGACACCTTGCTGGCGGTGCATCCGGGCGGCGGCGTGGGGAAAAGTTTGCGGGAGGAAAACTGAGGGCCCGACACCGCGGGCCCGGCAGACATTACAGCGGCATGTAGATGTCGAAACGGTGGCTTTTGGTCAGCGTGGCGGCGTGCGCCGGCACGTCGGCCAGCGGCGGCGCGTAGTCCGGGCGTTTCACCACCACGCGCTTGGTCGCCAAACGGCGCGCCGGTTCCAGCAGGCCGTCGGCGTCATCGTCGCTGCCCACCAGCGATTGGAACACCCGCATCTCTTTCTTCACCAGCGCGCTTTTCTGCTTGTGCGGGAACATCGGATCGAGATACACCACCTCGGGGCGCGGGCTGAGATCCGCCAGCGCCGTCAGGCTGGAGGCGTGCAGCAGCGTCAGGCGCTCGCGCAGCCACGGGCCGATTTCCGCATCCTGATAGCCGCGCTGCAGGCCGTCGTCCAGCAACGCCGCCACCACCGGATTGCGCTCCAGCATCCGCACCCGGCAGCCCAGCGCCGCCAGCACGAAGGCGTCGCGCCCCAGCCCGGCGGTGGCGTCCACCACGTCCGGCAGGTAGCTGCCCTTGATGCCGACCGCCTTGGCCACCGCCTCGCCGCGGCCGCCGCCGAAACGGCGCCGGTGCGCCATGGCACCGGTGACGAAATCGACGTAGATCCCGCCGAGCTTCGGCTCGTCGCGCTTGCGCAGCTCCAGCCGCTGCGGGGTCAGTACCAGCGCCATCGGCGCGTCGTCGTCGGACGTCAGCCGCCAGCGCTGCGCCAAAACAGACAAGGCGCCGGGATCGGCGCCTGCTTCACACAATAAACACACGCTCACGTGTCGGGTTATCCTTTAATGCCGTAATGGCGCAGCATAGCATCCAGCTGCGGCTCGCGGCCACGGAAGCGTTTGAACAGCGCCATCGGCTCTTCCGACCCGCCGCGCGACAGGATGTTGTCGAGGAAGGATTTGCCGGTTTCGGCGTTGAAAATCCCCTCTTCTTCGAAGCGCGAGTAGGCGTCGGCCGACAGCACTTCCGCCCACAGGTAGCTGTAGTAACCCGCCGCGTAGCCGCCGGCGAAGATGTGGCTGAAGGCGTGCGGGAAGCGGCCCCAGCTCGGCGAAGGCACCACCGCCACCATTTTCTTCACTTCCGCCAGCGTCGGCAGGATCTGCGCCCCTTTCTCCGGGCTGTATTCGAAGTGCATGCGGAAATCGAACAGACCGAACTCCAGCTGGCGCAGAATGAACAGCGCCGCCTGGTAATTCTTGGCCGCCAGCAGCTTGTCGAGCATGGCCTTCGGCAGCGGCTCGCCGCTCTGGTAGTGGCCGGAGATAAACGCCAGCGCTTCCGGCTCCCAGCACCAGTTTTCCATAAACTGGCTCGGCAGCTCGACCGCATCCCACGGCACCCCGTTGATGCCGGAGACGCCGGCGGTATCGATCTGCGTCAGCATGTGGTGCAGACCGTGGCCGAACTCGTGGAACAGCGTAGTCACTTCGTTATGGGTGAACAGCGCCGGCTGGTCGCCCAGCGGGCGGTTGAAGTTACAGGTCAGGTAAGCGACCGGTTTTTGCAGCGAGCCGTCGGCCTTGCGCAGGCTGCCGACGCAGTCGTCCATCCAGGCGCCGCCGCGTTTGTTTTCGCGGGCGTACAAATCGAGGTAGAAGCTGCCGCGCAGCTCGCCGTCGGCGTCGAACAGATCGAAGAAGCGCACGTCCGGATGCCAGGTATCCACGTCTTTACGCTCTTTGGCGGTGATGCCGTAGATGCGTTTCACCACTTCGAACAGCCCTTCCACCACACGCTGTTCCGGGAAGTACGGGCGCAGCTGCTCGTCGCTGATGGAGAACAGGTGCTGCTTTTGTTTTTCGCCGTAATAGGTGATGTCCCAGGCGTCGAGCTCGTCCACGCCATAGTGCTGTTTGGCGAAGGCGCGCAGCTGCGCCAGCTCCTGCTCGGCCTGCGGGCGGGCGCGTTTGGCCAGATCGCTCAGGAAGCCGATCACCTGCTCCGGGCTTTCCGCCATCTTGGTCGCCAGCGACTTGTCGGCGTAGGTGTCAAAGCCCAGCAGCTGAGCCAGCTCATGGCGCAGCGCCAGCGTTTCCGCCATCACTTCGCTGTTATCCCATTTGCCGGCGTTCGGCCCCTGGTCAGAGGCGCGGGTGGCGAAGGCGCGGTACATCTCTTCACGCAACGCGCGGTTGTCGGCGTAGGTCAGCACCGGCAGGTAGCTCGGCATGTCCAGCGTCAGCAGCCAGCCGTCCTGCTCTTTGGCCTGCGCCATCGCCTGGGCCTGCGCCAGGGCGCTTTCCGGCAGGCCGCTCAGCTCGGCTTCGTCGGTAATCAGTTTGCTCCAGCCCATGGTGGCGTCGAGCACGTTGTTGCTGTAGGTAGAGCCCAGTTCGGACAGGCGCGCGACGATCTCGCCGTAGCGCTGCTGTTTGTCCGCCGACAGGCCGATGCCCGACAGCTCGAAGTCGCGCAGCGCGTTATCCACCGCCTTGCGCTGCGGTACGCTCAGCGTCTCGAACGCCGCGCCCTCTTTCAGGCTGCGGTAGGCCTGGTACAGCCCTTCGTGCTGGCCGACCCAGGTGCCGTACTCGGACAGCAGCGGCAGCGCCTGCTCATAGGCGGCGCGCAGCTCCGGGCTGTTTTTCACCGAGTTCAGGTGCCCGATCGGCGACCAGATGCGAGACAGGCGATCGTCCGACTCCGCCAACGGCTGACACAGATTGTCCCAGGTGAACGGCCCCGGCTGCGCGACCACGCGCTCTACCGCGGCGCGGCAGTCCGCCAGCGCGGATTGCACCGCAGGCACGATATCTTCAGGGCGGATCGCCGAAAACGGCGGCAGGGAAAACGGAGTCAGCAACGGATTTGTCATAGGGCAGTCCTGATTAGCGTTGGGGCCCGCCGCGAGGACGAGCCTTAAAATGCGTATGAATCTCTAACATGGAGCCGGGCAACAGGAAAATCAATGCCCGGCGTTGATCGTTCGTGCCTTAAACGGCGCATTGGCGAATGCGGGCGGCCAGCGCCGCCAGCTGTTCGTCGTCGGCGCGCGCGGCGTCGTGGGAGGAGATGTAGCCTTCGTAACGCGTGAAAAACTTCGGCGAGGTCGATTCGATCGGCCGCCACTGCTCCAGCGACGCAGTGCCGTGCAGCGGGATCAGTTTGGCATGCACATGGTCGACGCCGTAGCCCTCGAACACCATGCCGCAGCGGCCGACGTCGTCGAACGCGCGATCCAGCTGCCGCGCCACCCGCTTGGTCGCCAGCATCAGCGCGCTCAGCACCTCGTCCGGCAGATCAAACGCGTAGCTCGGGTGGTGCGCCTTGGGGATCACCACGCTGAAGCCGTCGGTGTTGGGAAAGATGGACAGGAACGCCAGATGGTCGTCGTCTTCCCAGATTTTATGGCACGGCGCCTTGCCCGCCACGATGTCGCAAAAAATGCAGCTCATCCTTTCTCCTTGTGATTCACAGCGTTTCAACCCGCTCGAATTCTTCGAATACCAGCCACATGTCCGGCGCAAAGCTCCCCTCGCGGGTAAAGAACTCTTGATGCCCCTGGCGCCAAAACGCCAGGCTTTTGTCGCCTTCGCCCTCTTTGGCCGCCATCTCGGCGGTCACCTGGTCGTAGCGCACCAGGCGCAGCGCCAGGGTTCTGATCACGCAGGCCGGTTCGCCGCGGCCATCAAGAACGATGCTGTAATCGCCGATCCTCGGGGTTTGTTCCCGACGATAGCTCGCATAGGAACTGCAGGTGGCGGTTTTATCCCCGCTCAGCACCAATCCCAGCAGTTCGTCGGCTAACGCGGGGCCGTCGCCGAATGCCCAGCGCGCCGCGTCGGGGTAATTCGCCAAAATCGCCTGTTTGCTCATCGTCCTGTCCCTTTCTGTTAACGTCTGCGGCAACGGAGTCCGGTTTTTCCCGGCCAGACAGTTTATACTGTGCAGATTATAAGCCTTATTGCATTGAATGCTCCGCCTGCGGAGCACAAGGAACCGCCACCCGTCATGTTAAGTTATCGCCACAGTTTCCACGCCGGCAACCACGCCGACGTGCTCAAGCACACCGTTCAGAGCCTGATCATCGAGTCGCTGAAGGAAAAAGAGAAGCCGTTCCTGTATCTGGATACCCACTCGGGCGCGGGCCGTTATCAGCTCAGCGGCGAACACGCCGAGCGCACCGGCGAATACCTGGAAGGCATCGGCTTGCTGTGGCAACGCGACGATCTGCCCGAGGAGCTGGCGGCCTACATGAGCGTGGTGCACAACTTCAACCGTTCCGGCACGCTGCGCTACTACCCCGGTTCGCCGCTGATCGCCCGCCAGCTGCTGCGCCCTCAGGATAAAATTCACCTGACCGAGCTGCACCCGAGCGATTACCCGCTGCTGCGCAGCGAGTTCCAGAAAGACGAGCGCGCCAAAGTGCAGCGCGCCGACGGCTATCAGCAGCTGAAATCCCAGCTGCCGCCACCGTCGCGCCGCGGCCTGATCCTGATGGACCCGCCGTATGAAATGAAGACCGATTACCAGGACGTGGTCAAAGGCATTCAGGAAGGCTACAAGCGTTTCGCCACCGGCACCTACGCGCTGTGGTACCCGGTGGTGATGCGCCAGCAGATCAAACGCATGCTGCGCGATCTGGAAGCCACCGGCATTCGCCGCATCCTGCAGATCGAGCTGGCGGTGAAACCCGACAGCGATCAGCGCGGCATGACCGCTTCCGGCATGATCGTCATCAACCCGCCGTGGAAGCTGGAACAGCAGATGAAAAACGTGCTGCCGTGGCTGCACAAGGTGCTGGTGCCGTCGGGCATCGGCCACCATCTGGTCAACTGGGTGGTACCGGAATAATCCCCGGCAGGGCGCGGTTTACCGCGCCCTGCGTCCGCCTATCGCAGCCATCGACGCAATCTTTGCGACAAACCCCGGTCAGGCGTTAAACTCTTACCCTCTTCAAATTCACAACTCATGGAAATCCCAGATGACGAAACATTACGATTATCTAGCAATTGGCGGCGGCAGCGGCGGTATCGCATCGATCAACCGGGCTGCCATGTACGGCCAAAAGTGTGCGCTGATTGAAGCCAAAGAACTGGGCGGCACCTGTGTAAACGTGGGTTGTGTACCGAAAAAAGTCATGTGGCACGCGGCGCAGATCGCCGAGGCCATCCATCAGTACGGCCCGGACTACGGCTTCGACACCACCGTCAACGCCTTCGACTGGAAAAAGCTGGTCGCCAACCGCACCGCCTATATCGACCGCATCCACAATTCCTACGATAACGTGCTGGGCAAGAACAAGGTCGACGTGATCAAAGGGTTCGCGCGCTTCGTGGATGCGCACACCGTGGAAGTGAACGGCGAAATCATCACCGCCGATCACATCCTGATCGCCACCGGCGGCCGCCCGAGCCATCCGGCTATTCCGGGCGCGGAATACGGTATCGACTCCGACGGTTTCTTTGAGCTGGACGCCATGCCGAAACGCGTCGCCGTGGTGGGCGCCGGCTATATCGCCGTGGAGATCGCCGGCGTGCTGAACGCGCTGGGCGCGGAAACGCACCTGTTCGTGCGCAAGCACGCGCCGCTGCGCACCTTCGATCCGATGATCGTCGACACCCTGGTGGAAGTGATGAACACCGAGGGGCCAAGCCTGCACACCGAATCGGTGCCGAAAGCGATCGTCAAGAACGCCGACGGCAGCCTGACGCTGCAGCTGGAAAACGGCAAGGCATTCACCGTCGACTGCCTGATTTGGGCCATCGGCCGCGAACCGGCGACCGACAACCTGAACCTCGGCGTGACCGGGGTGAAAACCAATGAGAAAGGCTACATCGACGTCGATAAGTTCCAGAACACCAACGTCAAAGGCATCTACGCGGTGGGCGACAACACCGGCGCGGTAGAACTGACCCCGGTCGCCGTGGCCGCCGGCCGCCGCCTGTCCGAGCGCCTGTTCAACAACAAGCCGGACGAGCACCTGGACTACAGCAACATCGCCACCGTGGTGTTCAGCCACCCGCCGATCGGCACCGTCGGCCTGACCGAGCCGGAAGCCATCGAGAAATTCGGCGCGGACAACGTGAAAGTGTACAAGTCCTCCTTCACCGCCATGTACAGCGCCGTGACGCAGCACCGCCAGCCGTGCCGCATGAAGCTGGTGTGCGCGGGTAAAGAAGAGAAAATCGTCGGCCTGCACGGCATCGGCTTCGGCATGGACGAGATCCTGCAGGGCTTCGCGGTGGCGGTGAAGATGGGCGCCACCAAGAAGGACTTCGACAACACCGTGGCTATCCACCCGACTGCGGCGGAAGAGTTCGTCACCATGCGCTGAGGCGCTACGTTTATCCCTCTCTCAGGCCGGGGTAAATACCGGCCTGTTCTTTTTGTGCGGTTTACTATTCCCTTCGCACCCGCCTGCTTTTTCTGCCATTATTCTGCCTGATAAATTAGCGGGACTGATACAAACCTCCCCGCGCCTCTGGAGAACGCCGATGCTGTTCAAACTATGCAAAACCCTTGCGATGGCCTGCGTGGCCCTGATTATCGCCCAGAGCAGCGCGCTCAGCTTTACCCTGGAAGTGGCGGGCAAGATCGACAACGTGACCGATCCGGTCAAAAAAAGCTATCTGTTCACCGATAAACAGCTGTTGGCGATGCCGGTGCACAGCATCACGACCTCCACCTCCTGGACGCCGCAGAGGAAGTTTGAAGGGATTTCGGTGGCCGACATCCTGGAGCGCGTCGGCGCCAAGGGCGAGACGCTGACCTTCTACGCGCTGAACGATTATTACATCGACGTGCCGTTGTCCGACGTCAAGAAGTACAACATGATCCTGGCCTACAAGATGGACGGGGAGATGCTGAAGCTCAGAAACTTCGGCCCGCTGTTCCTGGTTTATCCGCGTGACGCCGCCGGGCCTGAGCTGAACTCGCCGTTGTACAACTCGCGCTTTATCTGGCAAGTCGACAGGATCGTGATCAAATGAAGCTGACGACCTTTAAGAACGGCAGCAGGCTGGCGATACCGGCCATCTTCGCCGCGCTGTTTCTGGTGGCTTCGACCGTCACGCTCTATTACTACAGCGCCACCCTGTCGAAGAAAGGGCTGTATGCCATCGCCGGCACGCAGGAGAACTACTCCTGGTCGATCGCCAAGTTCTCCATCAAGCTGGCGGAATTCGACACGTTCGTCGAGCAGCAGAGCCACGCGCCGCAGGTGGACAACGACAACCTGCGGCTGCGATTCGAAATCCTCTATTCGCGCTTTTACGTGCTGGAAACCGTCTCCGAATCCACGCAACCGCTGTACGCCGAGCCGGGCTACCCGGAAGTGGTCAAGCAGATGCGCCTGCAGATGGATCGCATCGATAAACTGCTGGATAACCCGAAAATCGACTTCAATCAGGTTTTCGCGGCCATGAAGGCCATTAAGCCTTACGCCATCGAAATGGCCAACCTGACCGACCACGCCGAGGTGAAGCAGCGCACCGCCGCCTATGAGGACTACATCGAGAAACGGCACATCATTTTCTATGGGCTGGTGATTGTCATGTTCTCGGTGATCGCGCTGATCGCCATCACCCTGATCGTGTTCCGTCAGCAGCGGCTGACCATTCGCCAGCAGGCCAAGGCGATCGAGGCGGAGAAAGCGACCCGCACCAAAAACGCCTTCCTCGGCGCCATCGGCCACGAGCTGCGCACCTCATTGCAGAGCGTGATGTCGGCCATCGACGTGCTGGTGAATACCCGGGTATCGGCGGAGCATGCGGACACCTTCCAGCGGCTGGAGACCGCCGCGCAGCAGATCGAAAGCCAGATGAAAGATCTGACCGACTACGCGCACCTCGACAGCGGCATGATGGAGCTGCGCATCGTGCCGTTCGACGCGCAGAAGCTGATCGCGGAGACCGCCAACGAAATCGCTACTTTGACCCGCAAAGAGCAGGTCAAGCTGAGCTGCGAGGTGGAGTGCAGCCACCTGTTGGTGCATTCCGACCCGCTGCGCATCCGGCAGATTATCGTCAACCTGCTGACCAACGCCTACAAATACACCGAAAGCGGCAGCATTACGCTGCACAGCTGTCTGCGCCGTCAACCCGGCGGCAGTTCGCTGATTATCGAAGTGACCGACACCGGCATCGGTATCGAAAAAGACCAGCTCGATCAGATCTTCAAACCCTTTACCCAGTTGGATCAGTCGCATACCAAGCAATATGCCGGCGTGGGGATGGGGTTGGCGATCGTGCACGGCCTGGTGACGCTGCTCGACGGCACCATCACGGTGTACAGCGAAATCAAGAAGGGCAGCACCTTTATCGTCAGTATTCCGGTGCAGATCAGTGAAGAAGAACGCGCCGACGAGCCCGCCGCCGCCAATGCCTCTCTGCAGCAGAAACCGCAGCAGGTGCTGGTGGTGGATGACAACAAGTCGGTGGGTGACGCCTTTGCGGCGTTGCTGGATAAGCTGGGTTACCAGCACGAACTGTGCGACTCGCCGGAACGCGCGTTGCAGAAACTGCTCAGACGCCCTTACGACGCGCTGTTGCTGGATCTGCAGATGCCGGGCATCGACGGCGCCGCCCTGGCCAGGCAGCTGCGCAATCGTCGCGGCCCCAACCGCCATGTGCCGATCATCGGCATCAGCGCCTACACGCCGGAGCAACTCACGGCGGATCAGCGCGCGCTGTTCGACAACTACCTGATGAAGCCGGTTCGGCTGGATGCGCTGTCGAACGCGCTGGCCGAGGTGTTCCCCGCTAAAGATTAAAACAGCGTTGCAGTGCGGCTTCGATCACATGGAGCCGCACCGGTTTTTCATAAGGGCCGAGCACATCGTACTCGCGCATCGCCTGAGCGATCTCCGACTCGCGTCGGTCAGTGCCCAGTTCGCCGGTCAGCACCAGTACCGGCGCGTCCGGGTTGTCGGAGGCGCGGATGGTGGCGATACAGCGATCCGCCGTTTCTTCACCGATCAGCCAGTCCACCACGTAACCGTCGAACAGGCTTTGCTGCAACGCCTGACAGAAGCTGTCGACGTCGTAAAACGCCACCGCGTTGAAACCGCAGCCGCCAAGATACTTGGCCAACTCATCGGCCGCCTGATGCGAATCGTCCAATACCGCAATGCTCAGACGCTCGTCGTCGCCATAGCCGGGCCGGATTTCGATCAGCTCGACGCCATAACGCGGCCCTGCCGGCGCCTCATCGGCGCGATAGATATGCCATTGCCCCTCGATGCGCAGCGCCACAAATTCCGCCGGCCGCCCGGCGGGAAGCTCGTCGCCGATGTGCCCGACGCAAGGCATCGCGACCCCTGCCACAAAAAAGATGGCATCGCGCGCCATGTTCGGTTCGGCCGCCTCGTGTTCGGCGCTCAAATCGGCGATCGCCGCCGGCGTTTCTCCGAGCGCGGCCGCGACGCTGTTGATCTGTTCCAGCGTCCAGGGGCTTTGCCCTTTCAATTTGCGGTGCGCATGTGAAAAACTCAGATCCAAGATGCGGCTGAGCTCTCGGGCATGCTGACGTTTTCCAATCCCGTAATGTAAAAACAGCTCTCTGACCCGATTGGCAATCGACTGTGAATCGAATTTTTGGTGATTGTTATCCATTTGTTCCTTCGATTTTTTTTACTGATTTATCAGTCGTTTTGATTATTTCTGCTGAAAAAGCCACATCTAAAACTAGCATCCCATGCAATTATGCGTTAAAAACGTTGCTTGACATACCATGTTGCATCGTCAAACATGGTATCAAAAGAGACATACAGCAATACACTATAAAAAAACAACACCAGCACGTTTTTTAATAATAACCATAGTAACACCAGGGAAAATTTGTTCCGTTGCCGCTACTGAGACGATGTCCACATCGCTCGGACTGCATAAGCAAAACGGGGCTTGAGCCTTTAGCGCTAATCTGTTTTACCCACTTTTGAGCCGGGATCCGTCAGGGTCCCGGTTTTTTATTGTCCTGACGCCGCGCCATCATACGTTCTCCCCCCACCGCCGCAAATAAAAACGGAGCCGGCATGCCGGCTCCGTTGTCGTTGTAATGACCGCTGAATGTCAGAAGCGCCAGGTGAAGCCGGCGTTGACGCTGTTGTCCTGATGGTGCTGCGACAGCAGCCCGCCGTAGCCCAGCGACAGCGAGGCGTTTTCGTTCACCGCCACTTCCGCCCCCGCCTTCAGCACCATGCCGTCACGCGACACCGGCACGCTGTCCACCACGAACGGCGCGTTGCCGCCGTTGAACCGCAGCCCGGTGCCACGCGCCAGCCCGCCGTACTGGTGTTGCCACCCCAGCTCGCTGCGCAGCGCCACCGTCGTGCCCGGGGTCACCTGCCACGCGGTGTCCGCGCGCAGCCCCAGCGTCGACACCGTCGCGTCGGTGTGCTGCTTGTCGCCGCGCAGCGCCGCCGCGCCGCCGCTTTCCGCGATGCCGTTGTTTTCGAAGTTCACGTACGCCAGGTTGACGAACGGCTCCAGGTTCAGCCACTCGCCCCGCACGCTGTAGCCCGCTTCCGCGAACAGCTGTTCGGTGCGCGCGCTGTACTTCGCCGTGTCACGGTCTGACTGCATCCCGTAGTTCACCGACCGTTTGGTGTCGATGCGGTGCCAAGTGTAGCCCGCCCCGCCACGCAGCGCCAGCGCCCCGAACTGCTTGTCGCCGTACGCCGCCAGGTGGTAGTTGTCGCTGTCCGCCTTCGACCCGTAGCCGCCGTGCAGCGAGGTGCGGGTGTAGCCGGTCGCCACCCCCAGCCGCCAGTCGGCCGCCGCCGCCGAGTCCAGCCCCACCAGTACCCCGTAGGTCGAGGCCTGATAGCCGGTGGCGTTGGCGTCGCCCGACGCGTGGTCCCACGCCCCCAGCAGCTGCGCCCAGGCGCCGTCCTCGTCCGCCTTTATGGCCGACGAGCTCGCCAGCCCTTCCGCCTGACGCAGCCGCCCGTTCAGCGCCTCACGCAGGTAGCGGCTGTCGTTCACCAGCGCCGACGCGATATCCGCATGGATTTGCCCCGACAGCTGACGGAACGCCTGCCGCGCCTCGCCCGCCGTGCCGCTGTTAAGAACGCTTTCGTACACCGGGTTGCCCGCCGCCAGCGCATCCGCCGCCGCCGCCACCGCCCGCTCGTTCGGCGTCTGCGCCACGCTGGCGAAGCTCGTGCCGTTGCGCCCGACGCTCAGCGTCACCCCGGCCGGCTGGTAGCTCAGCCCGGTGCCGAGGAACAGGTAGTTCGGCGCCACCGCGTCAAACTGCCCGCTCACCCCCTGCTGCGCGCTCAGGATGGTGTACTGCTGGCCCAGCAGGCTGCGCACCTCGCTTTGCGTCAGCAGGTTGGCGCTGTTCTCCAGCGTCACCGCCACCTCGCCGCCGCCGATCGTCGCCGATCCGCTGCTCTGGATCCGATCGCTCTGGCCGTTCGGGCCCACTTCCACCGCGTAGCGCGAACCCGGTTCGAAGCTGACATTGCCCGCCACGTTCAAGGTGCCGATCGAGTTGCCCGGCGCCACGGTGCCGCCGCGGCGGGCGGTCAGCGAACCGACCGTGCCGCTGCCGCCGACGATGCCGCCGCTCTGCACGCTGACGTCCGAGGTGACCGAGCCGTTGATCGCCAGCCGCCCCTGATTGACCAGCGTCGGGCCGGAATAAGTGTTGTTACCGGTCATGACCAGCGTGCCCATCCCTTCCTTGGTCAGGCCGCCGTGGCCGGAGATGTTATTGGAGTAAACGTCCAACTCACAGCTGATATCGTCACACTTCCTGGCATGCAACGTACCGGCATCCACCTCGGCGCCCAGTCCCGGAATATTGACGACAAACTGGGTCGGGCCGTAGGCCACGCCCGTCGGATCCGGGATGCGGAACTCTGCGGGAATATCCTCGACGGTATAGAACATGCCCGGGCCGTTGATGGCCTTGCCCAGGTTGATCATCCCCCAGCCGTAGAGCGCGTCGATGCCCGGCGCGCCCATGTCGGTGGCGGTGGTTTTCAGCACGTCGGCAATCTGCGCCGAGTTCATGTACGGGAAACGCTGCAGCAACACCGCCACTGCGCCGGTGACGTGCGGGGTCGCCATCGAGGTGCCGTTTTTATTGCCGTAGTCCGACACCAGATTGGCCGGATCGGAACCGTTGGCCACGGTGCTGTAGATTTTGCTGCCCGGCGACGAGACGCAGAAGCTGGCGGTATAGCCGCAGCGGGACGAGAAGCTGCTGATGGTGTAAGGCACGCTGTTGGCCGATGCCGCATCCTGCGCCACGCTGGCGACCGACAGCCAGTTCGGCGCGATGTCCGGCACGAAGTAGGCCAGCCCGCTGATCACATCCGGTTGGTTGTAATTGCCGTCGTTACCGGCGGCGAACAGCACCAGAATATTTTTGCGCGCCGCGTCGATGGCGCCCTGATAGCCTGCGCCGGCCAGGCTACCGAGCAGCGGCTTGACCTGATCGAATTGCTCCTGCGCATCCTTCAGCTCAAAGTGCAGCGCGTTAGGATCGCGGCCGCCGTCGGACAGGAAATCGGGAATGCTGACGCCCCAGCTGTTGTTGATCACCCGCACGCCGCTCTTGATCATCGCCTGCCAGCCGGCATTGGTGACGGCGCCGTCCAGGCCGAGGAATTCGCCGTACGCCGGGCCATCGTTGTCGTTATCGACGCTGATCACCTGCGAATCGAAGGCCACGCCGTGCATGCCGATGCCGTCGCGATTCGCCGCGCTGATCCCCGCGACGTGCACCCCGTGATTGCTCAGCATGCCCTGCGAACCGCTGTAGAAGTGGAAGGTGCCGTCGAAGTAAAAGCGATCGCCGGCGTTAATTCCCGGCCGGTGTGGATCGGTATAGGCGCGGTAGCCTTCGGTGACGACGTTGATCAGTTTGCCGTCGCTGGCGAATTCGGGATGGCGGTTAACCGGAGTGTCGAAAATGCCCACCTTTTGCCCTTTGCCTGTGTAGCCGGCGGCGTAGGCCTCATCGGCGTGGATCGCCCCCAACCCCCAGTTGGCGTTGAATTCGGCGCTGCGCCAGCTGGCCGGATCGCCGGGTTGGCCATTCACCTCGTGCGGCGCCGCCTGCGCATACCCTGCCAGCGCCATGCAGCAGACCAGCGCGTTCAGCCGCCACGGCGAGCGACGAACGTTTCCTTTGCTATCAAAACCCATTGTTGTTGTCATTTCCTTACCTTTTGCTTGTTATTGGCCGACGCCCCAGGTGCGCCGGGTTCTCATTAGCAGGATGTGAAAAAGGAACCACCCGCAGGCGGTTCCCGTACAAGGATTGAGTCGATGTTGCTTAGAAACGCCAGGTGAAGCCGGCGTTGACACTGTTGTCCTGGTGGTGCTGCGACAGCAGCCCGCCGTAGCCCAGCGACAGCGAGGCGTTTTCGTTCACCGCCACTTCCGCCCCCGCCTTCAGCACCATGCCATCACGCGATACCGGCACGCTGTCCACCACGAACGGCGCGTTGCCGCCGTTGAACCGCAGCCCGGTGCCACGTGCCAGCCCGCCGTACTGGTGTTGCCACCCCAGCTCGCTGCGCAGCGCCACCGTCGTGCCCGGGGTCACCTGCCACGCGGTGTCCGCACAGCAGCGCTTCACGGCGTTGGTCTGGCTTTCGCTGTTT
>NZ_CAJCKE010000043.1:0-26088 GCF_903970925.1 Serratia sp. ME47
GGCGAGCGCGGCGGGTTTGCCGTTGATGAAAACGTTGGGGGAGCCGGTGACGATATTGCCTTTGGGGGTCAGGCTACCGGCACCGGCGTCGGCAATGCCGTCGCGCGCCGCGGTGGCCGCCTCCCCGGTGAGATACCCCACCGCCAGGCTGGCGCCGATGAGCAGTACGCCGACGCCGATACAGGAAGCCGCCAGGCCGGCGACGAACAGCGCCCCCGCCGCCACCGCGCCTGCGGCGGCGATCAGGCCGCCGACAAGGGTACCAGCAATCATGCCAGCCAGGGCATGGGAATGCCCGATAATATCGCCGACGCGAGCCGCTTCGGTCATCGTAAAGTCCTTTTACACAGTGTCATCATGATTCAGGCCGCCCGGTAGCTGTTCAGCACTTGCTGCAGCAGCGCGTCGTCCTGCGGCATCAGCTTGCGCGTCGTCGCCAGGGTAAACACCAGCACCCGGCCCTCCGCCGACGCGAACACCGCCTGGTTTTGCCAGATGCGTTTGCCGTCCCGCAGATAGCTGGCACGCACCCACTCGCCGGCGGCCAGTCCATCGCCCAGCGTCGCCGGCTCGCGGCTTTTGAACGCCCAGCCTTTCAGCCCCTGCGCCAGCGCGTCGAGCTGGCGGGTGACGTAGCTTTCCAGGTTCTCCCCCGGCTGCAGCGCATCGCGGGAGATATTGATTGAGGGGGAAACGTCATCGCCAGGCAACAGTACGTTAACAGTACGGTCGACATAGCCTTCCGGCAAAGCAACGCTGCCTTCGGTAAAGCCACAACGGGAGAAATCAGTCATCGCAAGGTCCCTTTGCTTAACGAAGACTTAAGCATCGCATAAGAAAAACGCAAAAGAAAATCGATAATCCAGCAATGTGAGCAAGATAAGGCATCAAGAAAGAGGGGTTGCACTCAAATAATTGACTAGATAGGCTAAAGCCTCAGTGTTATGAAATTGTAAATCGGAAGGTTTTCTTATGAAAAAAATGTTATTCGCCATCCTCCTCACCACCGGCGCATCAACGGCATATGCCGATGTCTCTATTTTGCCAACCGACGAAATTAAAGAGAAAGCCGGGTTTGCGCTTGGATTGACCGCCGATCGGGTAAATATCAGCAATGTGCGTCGTAGCGACGCGCTCACAGTGAAATTTAATGCCGAAGCAAAAGGCCGCGTTTTCCAATGCTATTACCAGGGAGAAGGGTCAACCACAAGTGATGCACTTTGCTCCCCTACGGATGGAAAGCCCATACCCGCGAGCTCGACCTGTAACGATCTGACTCGTGCCGCTGGATATTGCCAATAATAAACCGGCCAGAAGGCCGGTGATTTACCGTTCAAAACGTGGCGTAGGTACCCGAGATCATGAACCAGTGAACCCCGCCAATATCGATATTTGGCTCGATACACATCGCGTCATCCCTATCAATTGCCCCTGAATCGCTCGCACAGCTCGCTCAGGTGAAGCAGCAGGTACACCACATCCGCCGCATCCGGCACGGTGACATACCAGCGCGGGTGACTGTATTCGTCCGGCTGCGGCCATAGCGTGTTACCGGCCACGGTGATAAGTACATCGATGCAACGTCCTAAACGTCCCTCCAGGTGCAGCGCCACGCTGGTACGATTCCCGATGCGATGCGGGTGGGCGGTAAGTTGGACCGGCCCCAACAGCCGATCGCGGATAGCCGCACAGAACGTCTCAAGCCGCCGCGCATCCGTTTCGCTTAAGGTGGCCACACCCTGTGGAGGAAGGGTGAATAACGACGGTTCACGGCAGATCAAGCCATGCAGCCGAACAACCGGTTCCGGGTATTTCAGGGTCATCATGCAGCCCGTGCCTCCCCGTTCGCCACCAGACCGCGCAGGCGGTCAAGCTTTTGCGCCACCTTGCGCGCCGCCTCGAGCTCGCTGCAGCCAAATTCCTGCATCAGCGCGCGGCGTTCGGCCTTCTCTTCTTTTTCGGTCATCCCCAGCGCCAGGTACAGGCTCGGCGGTACTGCACGGAACAGCGCCTCGAGTTTTTTCGACAGCACCACACCTTCGGTATAACAGCCGGAGAGTTTGCTGGCCGACAGCAGCACCGCCTTTTGCTCCTCGGTCAGCGCCTTGAAGCGGGCAATGTCGTTGACCTCCTCCGGCGGCATCGTCAGACAAACCCACCATTCCGCCATATTCAACATTTTCTCGGCAATATCCGGGAAGTCTTTCAGGTTTTGCGTGGCCAGCCACAGCCAGGCGCCGAGCTTACGCCACATCTTGACGATTTTGGTCATGTACGGCGCCAGCAGCGGGTTCACCGTCACAATGTGCGCCTCATCCACCGCGAACACGATATCCCGCTCCGAGTACTGGTCTCGTTCGGCAATGTTGTTGATGGTATTGGTCAGGCTCACCATCGTCAGCGCCATCTGCGCCTCATAGCCTTCGCGTGCCAGATGCCCAAGGTCAATCAGGGTCACATCCGCCTCTGGCCACAGGCTGCCCTCACGGTTAAACAGCTCTGCTTCAAAACTCCCGGCCTGGGTAAACATCCCGAGCGACTCCGCCATTTCCGCCGCTTTGGCCCGGCGCTGGACGTTGCGGATATCACTCCCTTCGTCTTTGGATATGGCGTACAGTGCCTTCTGCAGGTCTGCCGGCAACATCTGCCGTCCTTCGTCATAGGTCTGCCGCGCTGCCATCAGCAACGCCTCGCGAATCATCGCACGGTCGGCGCGTTTCAGTTCATGTTCTTCCTTCGCATCGCCGCCGGTGATCATCATGCGCGCCGAGATTTCCATTTCTCCCAGGTAATCGCGCTTATCTTCATCCTCGTCGTCATCTATGTCCGGCAGGTCATTTTCATCCAGGGCCAGCGAGGTTAACGCATCGTCGACGAGTTTATGCGCGTAGGAGAACGGCGGCAGCGAGACGCCACTGCCCGGTTTGATACTCACCTTGTTGACACTGAGCCCCAGGCTCTCGAAGTAATCGGCCAGCAGTCCGAACGAGTTCCCCGCTTCGGCAATAAACAGCCGCGGCCGGTGTATTGCCATCAGCTGCGACAGGGTCGCACACAGCGTCGCCGATTTCCCCGCGCCGGTCGGACCAAAATACAGCATATGCGCATTCTGGCTCCGGTCGTGCTTGTTGAGCGGATCAAACGTCAGTGTATCCCCGCCGCGGTTGAAGAAGCTCATGCCGGGGTGACCGGTCCCGGTTTCGCGGCCGGTCACCGGCAAGAGCCCCGCCAGGTGTTGTACCCAGGTCAGCCGGGTATACCAGTGTTTCTTGTCCGTCTCCGGGTTAAAACACATCGGCAATGCGCGCAGGTAGGTGTTGAGTGGCGCCACATCAAACTCCGGGCGTACCGGCTGCAAGCCGGCACCAAGCAACACGTTGGTGAGCTCGACCCGCTTATGATTGAGCGTGGTCAGATCGCCGGCACGCAGCAGGAAGGTGATGCCGGCACGGTACAGTTTGTGGCGATTGCCCAGGTACTCTTTCACCTGCGCCACGTCCTGGCGCACGCGGCCAGATTCAGTATTTTCACCGACAGCATTCTTGGCAAGCCGGTTAAAATCGTTTTCCAGCGTGTCCTGCGGCTGCACCACAATCGTCATGCACACCATCGTCCCTTCCGGGAACAGATCCATCAGCGCATTGATTTTCTTCTCGCCGCGTTTCATTTCACCAGTGATCGTGCCCGGCTCCGGCGGACGGCGCAGTTTCTCGACCGGGATCGCGCAATGCGCCTGGTTATCGAACCACCATAAACCGTGGTCAGGATCGGATACGGGCGGGGTGAACAGCAGGGTTTCGGCAAAATCATTCTGCACCGGCATCGCGCCTTCCGGCGTGTCACGGCTGTCAAAATAGGCGGCATCGCGGTACAGCGTCTCTTTATCCACCCACTCTGGGCTGGGGTTAAAATGACGTAGCAACCAGTCATGGACCTGCGCCCCGTTCTGGCGCACGCAGGCAACGCCGGCACCGGCCAGGGCACCGGTCACGCGCTCACAGGTCTGATTCAGCATGGCAATCGGTGGCATCGGATCATGATTGCTCTTACCAATCCAGCGATAGACCACCATGCGGGTCCGTCGCTGCTGCCCACGCCAGGGTTGGTCTGTTATCAGCGTATCTTTGAACAGGCCTTCCGGACGCGCAATTCCGCGCAGATGGCGCTCGGTCTCTTTCAGCCAGTCTTCAGTAAACGCACTGCCCTGCGCGTGGGGTTTGACATACTGTCGTAGCCTGTCGATATACGCCTCGACATTGTTCTCGTCCTGGCAGAAGAACTGCACGATCCAGGGGTTTTCATCATGTTCGTCAAACGAGTCCTGCAGGGCATCCTCCACCGTGTCACGCATCTGCTCCAGGCGATCGTCCGTCCGCCCTTCGGTCGCCACCGGGGTGACTTCATAAACCGCCCCCACGGACACACCGTCATCGAGCAGGATGCATTGCTCAGTATCCAAAAACTCCGCCCAGGGCAGATAATCAATGATGGACGGATTGGCATGGTAAATCTTTTTTTCGTCCTGGCGCGTCATCCTGCCCGGCCGGGTCAAGGCTTCGCGGCCGACTACCGAGAGCGGCACGCCATCTTCCGTGATGGTCAGTTCTTCAGTGACAGCATCCGCCGGCGCCACCACTTTTTTGCGCGTCAGACGCTTCTTATCAAACAGGGAAAATCGCATCAGTAGGCCTCCGTCCGTTCACCCGGCATCGCATACTGCACCTGGCTGTAGAAGGGAAACACGGTGCTGTAGCCCGGCACCGGTGCGTTGCCATCCGCCAGGTGCGGGAACACGTACATCACCAGGTCGGGATTCGGCAGGCGCGGGAACTGCTGGCTGATTTCGCTTTCCTGCGTGCGGCTGTAGCTGCGATCGCTCGCGGCTGTTGCCTGGCTTTCGCGCTCGGTGAGCGGCCGGCGCAGGCTGTCGCGCGCCGCCACCGCATTGCGCGCCGTTCCGCCGCCATCCTCACCCTGCCACAATTCCAGCATCGAGCTGTCGCCTGGCGGCAGCATTTCCTCTTTCGACGTTGAACAGCCGGCCAGCGCCATGACGCTGACGATGACAGCAGTGGCCAGGACTCGATTAAATAGATTTTTCCGCATGATTATCATTCTCTTATAAGCAAACACAGCAGGAGCAGCACACCCAGCCAAAACGCGCTGCAGGACAGCAAGACCAGCGCCCAGCTCTGCGGGCGACTCATCCTTGCGCATTGACGCCACAGCATGTTTCTCCTCCTCTGAATGACGTGTTAATCCAGCCCGCCGGTGCTGCCGTCTTCACCTGGCAGGCTGAAGTCGTCATAACGCACCTTGCGCCCTTTGGTCTCAAAGTCGATCGCCAACTGGCGGGTAATGTGCACGGCCAGTTTCTGACCCGGGGGAACATACACGGCGTCGAACATCATGCCGTAGCGCTCACGCACCCAATCCGCTGTCTCTTTCATCCCGCCGGACAGCGCCTTGCCCAGCACTGCCTGGCCGGCATTACCGGTCATGGTCGAGGTAATGCCATTCACATTGTTTTGCGTGGTGTATTGCCCCTGGCTGATCCCTTCCCCGGCGGCGCTGGCGGCCGACAAGGCGGCGATCGTCGGCAGGTAGGTCGAGGCATTGGACTTACGCTCTCCACCGATGCAGGGGATGCCGTTGTCATCTGAAATCCAGCCAATGCCGGCGGTGGTGCTGACATCCTTCGCATTACTGCCGCCATTATTGTTACTGCCGTTGGCATTCATGTTGGTGTTGGGTTTTGGCAGGGTGCGGACCGTCCCGTCCGCAAACACGAAGGTGATGCTGTTGACCTGGCCGCGCACGCACGACAATGTCCAGTCCCCGCTGGCGGTCCCCGAGACAATCGCCCCTTCCACGTCCGGTAGCTCGATGCCGTTCGCCGTCAGGTTGTCCTTGCCAATCATCAGCTTGAACGGGTAAGGGTCAGTCACCGTGCCGTTGATCGGCACGCGCCCCAGCAGCGCCGTCATGGCGCGGCTGCCCACCAGTGTGGAATTCTCAGGCAGGGTAAACACCGGCTCGGCGTTCTCCTCCGCCCCTTTTTCATTGGTATGTCCTTTAACTTGCTGCTCATAGGCAGCTTTCTGGCGTGTGAGCGCATTGTCCGACAGGAACGACGTCGGGAACTGCGGGCCGTCTTTGACGCTGTTCGGATTACGCGGGTCGGGTTCTTTCATGTCTTTCGGTCCGACCCACATCAAGCCATCCTGACCAGGAGCGGCACCACCGTCCCCGGCGCCCATTCCATCCAGTCCCAGCCCCAGCGGAATATCACTGTCGCTTTTTGCCTTGTCCTTGTTCGCACTCAACTGCTCGGTCAGCGTCTGGATTTTTCCCATCAGCGTTTGCTGCTCCTGCTGAAGCTGCTGCTGGCGCTGCTGCGCTTGTTTTTGGAAGCCGGCCACGGCCTCATTGACCTGACCGGACACATTGATATTCCGTTTGCGCAGTTCTTCGTTTTCTTTCAGCACTTTATCAATGTTTTTCTGCAGCTCGGCCTGCTGGGTTCGGGTAGTACGTAGGGTGCCCACCAGGGTACGCAACGTATCTTCTGGAGTATCCCCCTCTACACCCAGCGCCCGCAGCTCTTCCGGCGACATGCTGGCCAGCACGTTATGCGCCTGCTGAGTCTCCTCCTGTGCTTTACCGCCGCTGCAGGCCTTAAGCCCGACGATGATCGCGGTGGCCAGCACGCCGAACACAATGACCTTCGGCAGCATGTTGGATTTCACCTCAGCCATGATTAGCCCCCTTCTTCACCGCTTTTACGGCTTTGCGAACCGCCGATGGTTCCGCGACAAACGCCCCGTCCGGGCGACCGGCGGTAACCAGGTACAGCGTGGTGGTGTCTTCCGGCGTGCCAACGGGTCCCAAATAACGGTGCTGGAACGTCGCCGTCACAAACTGCCCCTGCAGTACCCGGGGATCGAGCGTGATTTTGCGGCTGGCGGTGTTTTGCACCTTCAGCGCCACCACGTTGCGACTGCCAATACCCCAGCCGCCCAGCGGCGTGATGGTCACCGGCTCTGACGGGTACAGTGTGGTGATACGCTTCGGCAGGTGCGGGTTGACCGGATGAATGCCGGGCACCGCTTCAACCGTGCGTACCGGGCCGTACAGGCTTTGTGCTGCGTACCGTGTCAGGACGACCGGCAGCGGCGCGTTGTATTTGACTTTTTTACGCTTCGCCTGGGTGCCGTTATCCGCCCCGGGCGCCGCGTTGTTTCCCCCTGAAGCAGCAGACGCGTCATTACTGCTGCTGACCGATGTCACGTCACCGCTGTAGACAATGCGCACCGGTTCGGCCGAGCCTTTGTCCGATGCCGTCACATCAAGGAGAATAACCTCCCCATTTTCGACGTCCTGCAGCTGCAGACGCGTTGGCGGGAAAGCCGCATCCGCTTTCAGGTAGACCGCGCCGCCACTGCTTTGCACCCGCAGCTTGCCGTTCAGCGCCGGCGGGAAACCGACGCGGACATTTTTATCGGCAAACAACACCCGCTCCTTGCCGACGGCCAGCGGGATTTGCAACGGGATACGCTCCCATTTCATCAGCTCTTCCGCCTGCGTAACCGGCACGATAAACGTCGCCGCCAGGGGAAGTACACTCAGGGAAAGCGCCAGAACACGTGCTTTCATCATTGGAATACTCCTTTTTTCTCAGGCGCGGGTTCCGCCGGCGCCGCAGCAAGACGCTGTGGCATGCTGTCGTAACAATCCAGTGCCAGACCAAACTCATTACGTTCAGGATCCCCTTCTGCGCGCACCACTTTCAGCGGGTAACGTGTCAGTGCGCGTTTCACCGGTTCGCCGGCAAAGGACTCGTCCGCCACCAGATCAAGGCGCACCACCCAGTTATCACGGCCTTTGACCGTCACCGGGCTCTGGTTATAGCGGCCGTTGTAGCCATGCTCAGGGATTTCGAATACCACGCGCGTTCTGCCGGCAAGCTCACCGCTTTCGCTACGCTTTTTGGCGTCCGCCTTCAGGAAACGTGCGCAGGAGTCGGTCAGATAAGGAGACAGCGCGGCAATTTTAGCCGGGTAATCGGCATCACCGTTCTTTGGCCAGGCATTGAGTTGCTGGAAGATATAAAAGCCGAAGCTGTAGACCGTGGACGGTGGTACCTCCCACCAGGCGCGGGTAGAGCCGCTGCGCAGGTCTGGCGGGTTATGGATGGTCAAATTGTCTGGCGCCCGCATCCAGCCGATGCTGGCTACCAGAAGGAAAACGACCAGCACGCCACAGGCAACACGCAACGTGAGAATATGCTGATCGCGGTTTTTAACCGCATGTCTGAAACGGCTCATGTGGACCTCTTAACAACGCGGCTGCGACGCAACGACCAGCCCTGTTTGTCGATAATCAGGGTGGGATCCCCCCACCCCATGCGACGTTTACGCGCCTCGAGGCGCTGCCAGATATAATTCTCCGGTTTACCGCGCTTCAGACGCGTCAACCGGCTGCCCCCAAACCAGATGACGAGAAGCGGCGTCACCAGCATGCCGGTGGGTATCACGACCCAGCCGGCAAGGGGAAGAAACGGCAACGACACGAGCAGACCCAGCCCTACGCCCGCCAACGCCGCCAGTCCCATCTCCGGGGTGGTGAACCCCCGGAAGACGACAGGCTCTGCGTTAAGACGGTCAGGTAAGAATCGGATAGTCTGCATGGCGGGCCACCTTAGAACAGGATCTCGGCGGACTTGCCAACCAGCCAAATAACGGTGACCAGCAGCACCACACCAACCAGCACGATGGCGCCGAACTTGGCCCAGGTCGCTTTCTGATCACGGACCTCGGCAAAGGTATGGATCGCAGCGTTGGCGACAATCAGGAAAGCCACCGCAGCGGCGACCAGACCGATAATAACGATCCCGTCCTGGAAATAGCCTTTGATGGTATCCATCAGACCACCGCCACCACCGGAGGACGGGGGCTCAACCGACGGCAGAGCCGCCTGCACCGGCTGGCTGGCGACATACGCCAGGGAAGTGGCTACTGCGACACGCGCGCAGAGTTGACGGAAAAGACGAACTGCAGCATTCATAAAACATTCCTTATTGGTGTGTGAAAATAACAACGTGAAATACGGTCCAGCGCCTCTCGCAGGTCAGCTGGCAAACATCCAGATTGAAACAACCAGCAACAGCACGGTTTTGATGACGAAGTGAACCAACGCCCCATTGCGTACTTTTTCGTTACTCCAGCCCTGGTAAACATCAACCAGAGCCCAGGCTGCCCAGACAAACAGCACCGCCAGTAACCCACCGATGCAAATCAGCGACAGAATATTGACTTCAACACCGCCGCTGGCCGCCTTGAAGGCCTGCTCCTGCGCACCGGTCATGGCCATCAGGGGCGCTCCCGACGGTAGTTGCCGGCCACCGCACTGCCATCACGTGGTTGGGCACGCGAGGGTTCCAGATAGCGGTCAATGCCGGCATTGATGGTTTTGAGATCGGCGGTAGCGCGGGCATAGTCGAAGAAGAAACGACCGCGCTCCGACGGGTCAGCCTGAACGGCGGCAACACGCGCACGTTCAAGTGCTGCCTGCACCTGAATCAGCATGCGCTGGGCAGAGGCCAGCTCATCTTTTTCAGCGGCAAAGGCAGGCAGTGCGGTCAGCAAAGTCAGCCCCAGCAAACAGCTGGCGCCGAGACCACGAACAACGGGGATAGGCATACACAAGCACTCCTTGATGATTTAGGGTGCTCTCAGGGTGCGACAGATGGGGCGGGAGGTCAGCGGATAACTCTTTATAGAATTTTGATAATTTTTAGCCAGGGGAAGCGCATGAAGCTAAATAAGCGGTCTGCAGACACTATTGTTGTACAAAGGCCTATTTTGTACATCAACAGCAATAAGAGAAGGGGGTATCAGTTTTGTACCGTTGGTAACACCAACGGCAGTAATACCAGTATCAGAATCAGCCCGACCTCATAAATGCATCACGACACTGAAAAGGAACATAGATCCCCCAATACACAAGATCGCAAGTACTTGCAGGACACGTAACCAACGTTGAACACGGTTTTCCGGAGGGGCTTTCTCTAAAATAGGTTTAAGCAGTGTGGCTAGAATAACAGCCTCAAGAGCAATAACAGCGCAAATATACAGATTCATTCAACACCTCGTTTTCGATTAAATTGCAGAGCCACAAAAATATTTAGGGGACATTCAGAGGACAATAAAGGGTTCGAACAAGAAGGACAGCAGGTAACTCGTTATGAAGTTTTGATGGTTTTTAAGCCTGGAAATACTGCCGCGCCGCACAGCGTCTTGTCTGCTGACGGCAGCGCACAAAAGCCAGTTTTGTACGCCGCCGTCCAGCTCGAGTTTTCACTCTAGAGATACTTTTTGAAGGAGGCTGTCGTTACCGTCACCGCAATGCCGAGCAGGATAGCGGCCGGCAACAGCAGCAGGTTGGGGTATACCGCTGTTGGCCATGACAGGTACAGCATGCAGGGAATATACACCGCCGGTTTCACCATCCGCTTGGCGTGGTGGTACACAAAGCTCGACTCATAGCCGGCACCGTAGCGCCGAATATCACGTCGCCCCAACCCCTCGGTCAGCGCGACCAGCATCACCAGGATAAACAGCGGGATGGACAGCACCAAAATGGTCACACGTACCAGGGTGATGACGGTGACGTACACCGTCGCCATCAGGTACTCTTTAAGCGTGGTAGCCAGCCAACCACTCCAGCTGTTCAGTTCCCTGGCAACCGCATTCTGGCTGTGTACCTGGGTGTCATACGCCTGCTTAATCCAGTCCAAAAAGCCACTGTCCACGAAGGTCCATTGATACGCCATCATGATCCAACGGGTGACGGTCACTGACGGTTCAGACAGCAGCAGGCTGCGTGTAAATTCAGAGGACAGGTACCCCAACTCGGTGTTCATCACCGCTTCACTGTGCGATGCGCCAAGCTCTGACCAGAAGAAGGCCATCCCGACATATTCGATCACCAGGCTCACCAAAAGCGAAGCCAGGAACATCCCGATCAGCATCCAGGGCCAGCCCCACAGCACGTTGTAAAACAGCCCATGCTTACGGGGTTGTACGGGCTGCTGAGGTTGATTATTCACCGCTTGCGACATTCAGCCCCCCTTTCATAACCGCATCAGGCATTACCGTGCTGGCTGACCACCAGGACTCGCTGGTACGGTAGTTGCGCTGCATCTCCTCGGCAATCTTCTGCAGGTTGGCCGGCATCAAAGCATCATCCCTGTCACCGCTGGGCAGTGGCATCCGAATTTTCCACAGTTGACCACCTTCCAGCAGCGCAAACGCCTGCCCTTTCGGGAGGTTAATCACATCCGCCGGGGCAAGCAGAGGGGCTTTCACAGTACCGACGCGGTCCTGGGTATTTGAGGTAAAATCCTCTCCCTTCTCCACATCGGCCGTATCGGCATGCCCTGATACCAGGGTTTTGGTGTAAATATCGACCTCCGGGAGCTGTGTTGTCAGCAACTGTGCGGTCCGGTTCTCACGCACGCGCAGCATAATCAGGGTATTGAAGTTCCCCGTCACCTGAGCCGCCTTCGCGGTACTGCCGATGCGCGCCTCGATATCCGACTCGGTTTGCGTGTAGGCCGTCACTTGCATACCGGCCCCGCCGCCTTTGTTGATAAGCGGGATAAATTCGTCCCCCATCAGCTCGTTGAACTCGTCACAATGCAGGTTGATCGGCAGTTTACCGTCCGCCCGGGTCGGCAACCCGCCGTGCATGCCATGTTTATAGATATGACCGGCAACCGACACCAGGTCGGCAAACATGCTGTTGCCGACGGCTGAGGCGACCACCCCATCCGACAGGGCATCCAACCCCACGTAGACAATACCGCGCTTGCGGATAACTTGTTCCCAGTCAAAAATGGGCCTCGGGTCGCTCATATCCATATAGTTCGGTGCCAGGAGCTCGGCGGTCTTGCCGGTGGTGAGTTTTTCCAGTAGCGGCAGCAGTGACGCCACAATTTTATCGAAGTAGGTACGGTCATATCTCACGGCACTACGCAGTCCATCGAGAATGGGGTCATACAGCTGCTTGCCGGCTTCCGAGCTGAGGGCCATTTCCACCGCCATGATTTTTATCGCGTTCGGCTGGCCCTGCATATTTCGCGGGACATCGTCCTCCGTCAGCACCTGCAGGCTGTTGTCGATTTGTTGCTGCAGCGCCGGCATACGCGCTTCAATCACTTTCTTTGCGTAGGTCTCATACAGCTCGCTGATGTTGTTCACGTAACGGGTGATCAACCGATAGTCCGGACGTTGTCCCAGCGCGACCAGGGCACGCGCCACAATATTGACGAATCGCCAGGCAAACTCACGGAACGCCGCACTGTTGCCCTCCCCGCTCAACTGCCCGGAGATGCGGCCAGCGACCTCAGAGACGCGTTCAAAACGCCCAACGGCGTTATAGCGTGCCGAGATATCCGGCCAGCCCAGATGGAAGATGAACAGCTCATCTCCGCGGCCGGCTCGGTGCGCTTCAGCCCAGACCCGGCGAAGCAAATCCGCATCCCCTTTTGGATCAAACACAATGGTGATGTCACCGCGGCGAATATCCTGGGTGATCAGCAGTTCCGCCAGGCGGGTCTTACCGACACGGGTAGTGCCCAACACCAGGCTATGCCCTACGCGTTCGCCCAGTGCCATCGATACATCGAGCTCATCGGGTTCAATACCATGGATCGCCGGGTTCCCCCCGACCGGTGGCAGCGGCCGCACCGGGTTCAGCGGGGAGTCTTTGCGCAGCAGCTGGGACAACCACGGCAGGGTATATTCGGTTTTAAGCTCCAGTCGGCGCGCCATCTGGTACAACTGCGACGGTTGGACATATTTTTCCACTTCCGGCCGACGGGTATCCATCAGGCGCTGGGTGTGCTTTTGCTGCCAACGGAACCCCCGCCCCAGGAACAGCCGCTGCCTGCTCACCGGGATCTGTCGACTTTCCATGACATAGCGCGGTAACCGACGCAGATTACGGCGATAACTGACCACCCGCAGGCCCTGCCGTGCTCGTACCGCGGACAGCACCGCAAACCCGCCGGCAGTAACATAACTCACCGACGGCGCCAGGGCGACCGACCAGGGAGCAGCAAAACAAATCGCTGCAGCAGCACCGGCAACGATCGCGGTATTCAATTCTACCGCCGGGCGCAGCAGCGCTTCCATGACATGACGATTACTCATGACGACCTTCCTTATCATTCAGGTTGGTGACCGAATTCACGGTTAAAAAAAGCAGCCACTCTGTATTGCCAGCTAGCAACGCAAGCAGCTTACGTCCACTGACCAGGTGGACGTGGGGATGGTTCTGCAACAACACCCGGCTCAGTTGACCTGTACGGCCGGTATGAATGAAAAAACCATCACAATGGTGATGTCGCAACAACGCACCAAAACGCGTGATATGGGACGGTGAGATCGTCCGTCCGTAACGTTTGGCCTGGATGAAATAGGTCTTGCCTTCGATAATGACCTGACCGTCCAGGCCGCCGTCGCCGCTGTAGGAGGTATTGCGAATAACGGCATACCTCTGACGTTCAAACGCCAGGAGCAACAGCTCTTCAAATACATAGGGGTTGATTTTGCGCAGATAGGCCAGACGCTGGCCATCACCGCCCAGCAGCGGTAAGCGCGCCAGTACCCGCGTGGCCGTCGCCTGATATCGGCGGTGGCGCCGACGGCTGGCTGTCTCCCGGCCACGGCAGTTCAGCCCCACCATAACAGCAACAAACAGCACAACCAGCACAACCGTCAGCACAGGGTTTACCATTAATGCTGCAGCAATGTGTTGCGCCGATATCATGGTGTGACCTGCTGGGACAAACCGGTATCAGTGATGAGTACCGGGTAATTCGACAGCTGCAGCCGGCGCGCCAACTCACTGCCGGAGGCCGGCGCCATCGGTACCCCCGGCGCCAGCTCACGCAGTGCCTGCAGTGCAGGCAGGTTACTGACGTTAACGACGAGCCCCGCAGCATGCCGGGATTTGAGTTGTTCCGCATTCGCCTGCAGCCAGAGGCGACTGGCATCGTCATCCCCCACAATAAACAGCGCACCAATCCCGGGCAGTTGCAGTGGGCGCGCCGCTACCACACCCGGCGTCAGCTCCGGTGTCATCACCGGCAATACGGTCACTTCAACTTCATCAGCAGAGGCAGGGGCTTGCGGTATGGCCGGCGGCGCTTCCGCGACACCCTGCCGATTAATCCCCTCAAAATAAGGTGATGCATCATCGCCACCGACATCGGCGATCACGGTCAGGTTGGCCAATGCCGTGGTGGTCACCAGACTCAGGCCGAACAGCAGAAAATTCATTTTTTTCATGATTATGGGTTCCGTGGTTCAATCCAGGTCAGCGCCGCCGTTTGTGCCGGTAACGCCGTGGGCGCGGGGGTTGTACTGGCCACCCGGATCGGGGCGGCCCCCCTGCCGTTCAGGCGTGCCAGCTTGCCACTCACGATGGATTTATACCGGGCTGCCGGTGCACCGCCGGCGGGGTGGTGATAACACCCGGCGGCAACCAGCCAGCTTCCGGGATTGCGGTCATAGCATTCCCGCAGGATGGTCGCCGCCGCGTTAAGGTTGGTGTAAGGGTCAAACGCCTCCCAGGTCGACGTGAAGTGATGGCCGTTCCAGCCCAGATTGACTTGAGCAATCCCGACATCGATGCGCTTGCGAGGATGTGTTTTCAAAAAGCGCTGCAGTGCTTCCCAGGCCTGCAGGCGGCTGGCATAACGATACCCTTTGCCGGCCACGTTGATAGTCCAGGGCCAGGGGCGCTCCACATCCGGGGCCGGGCCGGCCCCGCGGGTCACCGAGATGATGCTTTTCGGCGCCATCGATGTCTCAGCCAGCGCCACCGAATACAGGGACTCCGGCGGCACCCCGTGGCGCAGCGCCACCTCCCGGTAACCGGAAGGAACCTGTTGGGTAGCGGCATGAGCGGCTCCCCCGCCCACAGAGGTGAGAAGGGCCAACAGGGGCAACAGCCCCCGGCTCAGAATGCGGCGAGTGTCCATCCGTTCTCCCCTTGTTGCAGCACCACCGGCATCAGGCCGTTGCCGAATTTCATCCAGCGGCCACCGTCATGATTCAGCGTGATTTGACGTGCGCGCACCTTGTCGACGGGAATGTGATGTGCCTTCGCCCAGCTACGCAGCAGACTGTCATCCCCTTTGCTGTCGACGAGGTAAATGTCGACCGGCCGGTTATCTGCCAGCACCGCCGCCAGTCGTGCATCACACTGCCCGCAGTCCTTCGCCTTCACGAACAGCGCCAGTCGCCCGCCGGTGTCATGCGCAATACCGGCCGCATTCCCCATGTTCACCGGCAACACACCAAGGCGCTGCCAGGCCGCATCAACCTCACGCTGGAACCTGAGTTCTTTCTCGGTGCGGGCGAACTCCTGCTTTACCCACTGCTCGGCGTACCTTTTACGCTCGGCATCGCTCTGAGCCTCGATGCCAAGGGCAGTTAACGGATCAAGACCCGGAGACTGCGTCCCGCGAGGGCCATCCATCAACTGCTGATAACGCTGATACTCTTCCCCACTGAGGCCCCACTGCCTGCCCTGCTGCGCCGTCTTGTTCGCCTGGCTCTGCTGAATCTCACTCAGGGTAGACTGGCTGTTCTCAATCGTCGTCTGCTGCGCCGCCTGTGATAATGGGCTCAGCAGCATCAGGGAAATTACGCTGTATTTCAGTTTCATCACGCTCTCCTTATTGGGCGCTGACGGTCTGCAGGCGGCCGTTCACACGAAACGTCGCCTGCCCGTAACCGGCACTGACCAGGATCCAGCCGGCGACCGACTCCCCTTCCCCGATTAACCGAACCTGCGACAAATCGCTGAACCCCTGCGGCGCCACAGCCGCAAAGGCCGACGTCCCGCGCTGCTCCACCCCGGTCAGCACGAATGGTGCTTTGCGCGCCACACGAGGTACCGCATTACGCGGGGAGGGTTTAATTGGCGTGGGCTTGTGCTTTGGGGTGATTTTGGCGGTCGCTGAAGGTGCAGCGGGGATGTCCGTTGAGGGGGCTACTGTCGGTACAAGCTTTTCAGTCGCTGACTTTTTCACAGACTCAATGCTGTCTTTCAGCGCATTTAACTCAACCTGTTGAACCTGCAGCTGCTGCTCAAGTTTTTCCGGCAGCCCGGTGGTTAACGCCAGCGCCCCAATCTGCCGCGTGAGCGACTCCTGACGCTCAGCCAGGCTCTTAAGCTGTTTAGCCTGCGCCTGCAGCTCATCGGCCATAGAGTTCATGCCATCCTGGGGCGCCAGTGCTTTCTGTGCCTGCTCAAGCAGGGCAATACGCTGGTCGACATGCCTGATAGCCCCTGAGCCGACAAGGCCTGCAACCAGGACAACGACGCCGGCCGTTGCCCCCCAGAAGGTTGGGCTTTGCAACAACCCTTTTTTTGCCGGTGTCATCGGCATCATTTCGTCATTATGCTCAGTCATTTTTTCAGCCACCCGCCGGTTGTCGGTACCGCGTTAACGGGCTGAGGTGCAATGACCGTCGCAGCAGGATGCGCTGAAACCGGTGCTAAAACCGCCCTGACCGGCGCCACCGTCACCGGCGGAAGCTGTGTCGCCGGCAACTGATACCCGTCACGCAAACTGTGGCAAACAACACGCTGTACGTCGTCGACATCAAGCTGCCACGCGGGGCCGGCCAACACTTGCAGGGCACTACGCAAACGCATCGGTCCCAGTTGGTACTGCACCACCGGCAACGCCTGCCGGTACAGCACGCCGTTTGCCGGTCCGGTCGCGCACAGGGAATAGCCCGACTGGCGCAGCGCATAACGCAACGCGTCAGCCACCGTCGGTTTTACTGATGCCGGAATACGGATATCGATGATTTGCGAGAGCGGATCACGCTGAACGGCCGCCGGGTCGGTGCTGACCAGTAAATAACGGTCGTAGCGCACGACCTCCGGCACCTGCCCGTAAGCATCCGGGCTGACCGGTTGAACGTTGCGAGTGACGGTAACCGAAGGCGTGACAGGGGAAATATCGCGCTGCTGCAGTGGCTGCTGAGTAACGCACCCGGTCAGCATGAATGCTGCCAGGGAAGAGACGATAATTGTTTTTTTCATCCGGAAGATTTCCTGTTCAGTGACAATTGGCAGGTGTCACTGTGCGGTTACCGTCCAGGAGGCTCAATTAACAACTCTTTATTGCTAATCAAAAAAAAACGCCAACCCGAAGGTCAGCGTTATCGAATCATGCTAACGAACCCAAATTAGGGTTCTGGGTAATAATCCTGGTTCAGGATCTGTTCTGTAGTCCAAATGCAAGAAGCGGGTAATTTATCCAGACCGATCCCC
The DNA here is from genome assembly GCF_903970925.1 of Serratia sp. ME47. Taxonomy (NCBI): domain Bacteria; kingdom Pseudomonadati; phylum Pseudomonadota; class Gammaproteobacteria; order Enterobacterales; family Yersiniaceae; genus Serratia; species Serratia sp. ME47. Next base: position 17,365 of record NZ_CAJCKE010000043.1, read on the forward strand.
GTTTCTTTTGATGCTATAGCCAAAGCATCAAACCAGGTATCTTCCAACCACTCCCGATCGACCATAGCAACTTTCAGACTAGGGGTTTTCTTTAAACGGCGCTCAATCAAACCGCGTTGCCCCTTGATCGTCAGTTCCCAACTTGTACCACGGTGAGTAGGTTGAAATTGCCACTTCAGAAGGTGAGCCAGTAAAACCGCCATCCGGCTGGCCAGTTCGCGCTTTTCACTCTTGCCCACGTCCTCAATCTCCTCGGCAATATTTTCAATATCCAGTTGGCTAAGTTTACCGGCACGCAGTAACGCCGCCTGTTCATTCGCCCAGGCGACCACGTCGGTATCGTAACGAGTTCCCATGGGAGCCTCCGGTATAGTAGATAGAAAAACTGCACACAGCAGACGCTATGTGCAGTATGTCAATGAATGCCATCCAGGTCAAAATGGGATGTCATCATCAAAGTCCATCGGCGGTTCATTGCCAGCAGACGCCTGAGGGGGTGTACCACTGTGGGTCGGTTGCTGAGGTTGCCCCCAACTACCAGACGCTGAGGGCCCCGGGTTATCGGTCTGACTACGACCACCCAGCATCTGCATCGTGCCGCCCACGTTAACGACCACCTCAGTAGTGTAGCGATCCTGGCCGCTCTGATCTGCCCATTTACGCGTGCGCAAAGCGCCTTCAATATAGACCTGCGAACCTTTACGCAAGTATTCGCCGGCAATTTCAGCGAGTTTGCCAAACAGCACCACACGGTGCCATTCGGTTTTTTCTTTCTGTTCGCCGGATTGTTTATCACGCCAGGTCTCGGAGGTCGCAAGCGACAGGGTGGCAACCGCACCACCATTTGGCATGTAACGGACTTCAGGATCTTGGCCAAGGTGACCGACAAGTATGACTTTGTTTACGCCGCGAGACGCCATAATCAAATCCTCATAGGGAATAGAGTTAGAAAGGGAAAAACGCCCCGAAAAATCGAGGCGTAAAGGGCGTTATCAGAAAGAGTTTTCCGCGTATTGTTGCTGTGCGGAACCCTGCTGAGGCGGCGTAGAGTCGGATTTCTCAGCCTGATATACCTTTTCCTGACCGATTTTGATCCAATCGACCTTGATAAGGCGGGCTTTGAGGCTGACGCGCTGTTCACCGGCATGTTCGCCGCTGTTGAGCGTGAAGATGTCCGTCTTGGGATTGCTGAGCACAAAACCAATCAGGACCTTTTTGTCTTCATCAACCGATTTTTGACAGCGGTTGATCAGGCTGCTGGCTTCTTTACCGGCGACCGTCACATCGAAACGCGTGTAACTGGCGTTATCGGTAGGACCGGAGAGTCCATTGACGACACAGCTGATAAAGGTGCCATTCGGGCCATTGACTTGACGAATGTTGCTGAGGTACCCCATGCCCTTGATAGTCAGGTTGAAGTATTCAGTTTTAGTAGATGCTTGCTGAGATTGGGTAGACAAGATGTTTTCTCCAGGAGTAAAGAATCGGTGACGGAGAAATACACCTTCCCTGACGGGAAAGTGTTTCCCGTCGGGAGTCTGCAAAGTCGTACGTCAGTGCAGACTGTCTTGATTGTGAAATGAACCTTCATCACCGCTAAGTGATCTCCGTTCTCAAAGGCTAAACGGTGTTACCGCCACGTGGGCTTCCTCTTTCAGGCTACGAGGCTATTGGCAGTCACCCGAGGGCGTTTCTCACAGACCGCTGAAACTTTGGCTGGCACTCACCCGAAGGCGCTTCTCACAGAGTGCTGAAGCATTGGCTGGTTGTCCGGAGACAACAAGTAAGCCTGTTCATTTTTAATGCAAGCATCGAGAGTGTCAACCGCAATATTCCGTTTTGAGAACCATAAAATAAAAACGGCGTTGATCCGAAAATCAACGCCGCACGGCCGGTACCTGAACCTTGAGTAAATTCTGTCAAACTCCGGGGAGGAACCTAGTCTCCCGACGCGTTTTTCACGGAGTTGCATGCGTCTTGACAGCCAACCTGAGTGTGGAGGCCGCTGACCGAACTGAAGCAGAAAAAAACCATGGAAGAATTTTCCCACCACCGCAGTTACGGGGTACCTATGCATTCTGCAAGAAAGCCAGATAACCTTAGCAAATCTTTCTAACATTAACATCAGGCAATCTCTTACTCCGCACCGGTTGTTTTATTTTTAGCCGGTGATTTTGCTTTATAGCGCTTTGCCTTACGACCACCTTTTGCATCAATGTTGATAATGCCCTGGCAAGTGGGGTAATTACTGCAGCCCCAGAAGGCACCGCCACCTTTCTTGCCTGCGCGCCGGCGCATCGTCCCACCGCATGTCGGGCACGGCGGTGAAGGAGGCGCAGTGAACTTCACCGCCTGCGTCTTCCCTTTCTCCACCAGATGGCCCGTCCACTGTGCCTGGCGGCTCATGAACGTCTCGAGTGTCATCTGCCCCTGGGCAATCTCGTCCAGCGCCTGCTCCCACAGCGCCGTCATCCCGGGGTTGGTCAGCGCGGTCGGTAACGCATCTATCAGTTCGCCGGCAATCGGCGTGGAAAGCAGGATTTTTCCCTTCTTCTCCAGGTAGCCGCGTTTAAACAGCGTTTCCAGGATACCAGCACGTGTCGCTTCAGTACCCAGCCCCGCGTTCTCTTTCAGCACCTTCTTCAATTGCGGGTCACTGACGAACGCCGCAGCATTTTTCATGGCGGCGATCAGTGTCCCGTCAGTAAAATGCCCCGGGGGCTTCGTCTGCAGCGTTTTAAGCTCCGCGCCGGCAACCGCGACGGATTCACCTTTTACCAGCGCCGGCAGCCGGACATCATCCGTGTCCGCCGACTCCTCTTTCACCTCGCTCGCGTCATGCTGGAACAGAGCTTTCCAACCTACCACCGCCTCGACCTTGCCACGGGTGCGGAACAGTTGCCCGCCGATATTAAAGGTAACCTCAGTCACATCCACTTCATGTAACGACAGGAACTGTGCCAGGTAATGCTGACGGATCAGCTGATAGACCTTCAGCTCATCGGCAGACAGCTTGCTCAAATCGAACGGCTGCTTAGTCGGGATAATCCCATGGTGCGCCGTGATTTTTTTGTCGTTCCAGATGCGGGAAACAAAGGCCCTGTCGAGCCTGGCCACACTTTCGCTCTGCGTTGGATCCGTGCGGGTAACCGCACTCAGCACATCGGCAACCTCTTCCCGCATCGATGTCGGCAGATAGCCGCAATCTGTCCGGGGATATGTGGTCGCCTTGTGCGTTTCATACAGCGACTGCGCGATACTCAGCACCTGGTTTGCGCTCATCCCCCACTTGCGTGAGCAAGCCTGCTGCAGCGTCCCCAGGTCAAAGGCCAGCGGCGCGGACTCTTTCTTACGCTCGGTCCCTACCTCAAGCACAACGGCATGACCTGTTTGCTGACACAGCTGCACCACGGCCTGCGCCACATTCTGCTGAATACAGCGCTTCTCTTCATCGCAGTAGTTGGCAGCCGGCACCCAGTTCGCAGGAAAAGTAATGCCATCCTTTTGCAGGTTCGCCCTGACTTGCCAGTACGGCTTGGAAATAAAGTTGGCGATTTCGCGGTCACGGTTCACGACCAGCGCCAGCGTGGGGGTCTGTACCCGCCCGATCGACAACACCTCGCCGTATCCCTGTTCCCGCGCCTTTAGAGTATAAAGTCGGGTCAGGTTCATCCCCGTCATCCAGTCAGCCCGGGCGCGTGCCAGGCCGGCCTCATACAGGGGTGCAGTCTTCTCGCCAGGGAGTTTGTTTGCCAGCGCATGCCGGATACTGGCCTCGTCCAGCGCAGACAACCAGAGCCGTTGGACCGGGCCGGTAAAGTGGCAATGCTCCAGTAATTCGCGTGCGATCACTTCCCCCTCACGATCCGCATCGGTCGCAATCACTACAGAATCAACCTGTTTGAGCAACCCACGGATGACCGCAAACTGATCGGCAGTGTCTTTTTTTACCGTCATTTTCCACTGAGCAGGCACGATAGGCAGCACAGACTCCCGCCAGGGGTTACCGAACTGTTCACCGTAGGTCTCCGGCTGAGCCTGCTCCAGCAGGTGCCCGATAGCCCAAGTAACGATGACGCCGACGCCCGCCAGATAGCCCTGCTTACGCTGGGTCGCCCCGAGAATGGCGCCGATATCTTTACCCTGGCTGGGTTTCTCACACAGGTAGAGCTGCATCAGATAACCTCCCTCAGCCCTGACCTTTGGCAACCTGCTGTAGCTGCGTCATCAGTCTCCCAAGGTAAGCGTCGGTCAGGTGCGACGCATCCGGTGAGCTGTATGTCACTTTCAGACGGCTGCCGGCACCGGACTTGACCACTTCGAGCTCAAGGCGATCATTGCCTTTCCATTCCTGCCCCATCTTGTAATAACTTCCCCGATTTGCTGACCAGACCGGGCGTGCTTCATCAATGGAGCTCGCGCTCCAGTCGCCGTGCTGATCACGCTGGCGCAGACTCTCAAGTTCCTCGGAGGAGATGAACTGATAATGACTTTTCAGGCGCGCCGCCGCGGTATCAACGTCCACCGGGAGGCTATAAGTATGATGCACATCCTGCCGGGGCCCGGAAATACCGGCCCGGGTCATCCAAGGCATGCCGCCCTCGCTGGCGCCGCCGCTGCCACCGGTTGCCAGGGAATGGGCAGCGTCACTGATTTTTTTGTTCCATTCACCCAATTCGGTGCCTGCGCACCCCGTTAACAATAACGCGGTGCAGAGTACACCTGGCATCAAAAAAGACTTTACCTGTCGATTCATACTCATGATTTAGCTCCTTTTTTAGAGGAAATTAATGCAGAGGTCTTAAGTGGTGGAGAGAAAGATGAGCGTATTGCGCCCGACATAATATCTTCGTCAGGCATACCCAAACGGGTGATTGCATCCTTACCGACCTGAGTTTGGAGGCAAATATCATCACGCGTTACAGCTACAGATCGGTACTGTTGTACCACCCCATAAACCTGCCGAACCCAGTGCCCCCCCTGACTCAGTAAGTCATCCCGCTTTTGACGGGAGATCAACCCGTAGTGCCATGCCTGAAACGCTTTCATCGCCAATTGATCAAAGCCAACGAGTAACCAGACGCATCGATACCCAAGCGGGGTACGACTAAAGACGCCGATATTCAGTGGCGATACTGAGGAGACTTCTGACATCGAGACCTGACCAGGCAAGCTGGATAAGACGGTATCAAGTTCTGCGACTGCACTCTGCAATCGCGCGGTGCCACGTTCAATAGCCTGCTCCAATGACAACATCGCGCCATCGGCATAAGGGTTGTCAGCGTTTGAATCAGCATTAATTTTCCCTGCTCGGGCGATGACCTGAGGCATGCTGACTATTTGTGGTTTATTTGACTCTTTCTCACGCTGCCGCCCTTCCCACAACAAAATTGCATACTGAGTATGCAACTGGACGGTTAACGTCGACTTGAGTGCCCCGGCTCGCGTCTGTGCAGGCTTGTGCTGGGTATTCTCTGTTGAATCTGCCATTTTGATCATCCTTCTAACTACTGGGAGTATGTTTGGCTTGAAATAGTCTCGACTTGGGCATAACGCAGCAATTCAAAACTCTTTTTCTGTACGAAATGAAAAAGAGTGCCTTGGTTGGTACCTCATTCGGTTTTCCTCACAAAGCCGCAGCCTAAGTAGTGCGCTTTTTATCCACTACTGACGCTGCAAGAACGGACTTTTTATTAACCACCGCTGATACAGCCAACGACGGTTACTTTTTTAATCACTGTTGACACTGTCAACAGCGGCTACTTTTTAATTGCATATTCCGACCCAAACCGATCACCGATTCCGATATAAGTCGATCGCACTTTCCGATTTAATTCGATCATGGTTTCCGACTTAAACCGGCCAATTTTGACCATTCTTCGGAATCGGTGATCCTGGCTTCGGAATCCGTGATCGAATTGTCGGAATCAGTGATCCTGTCGTCGGAATCTCGCGCTTTTCACTTTGAAAACAATGGACAACACTTTCTCCTGATAGCGCATCTTCCGGAGGAGTGTCACCATGGCCAGACTGAGAACGCGGATGAGTAAAATCAAAGAAGTTTTACGCCTGAAATTTGACTGTCACCTGTCCAACAGGAGTATCGCGGTGTGCCTGAATCTGGGCAGCAGCACCATCTCTGATATCGTGACTCGCTTCAAGGGCAGCAAACTGGTCTGGCCATTGCCGGAAGATGTCACCGAAACGCGTCTGGAGGCATTGCTTTATGCTGGGCGGCCCAGTGACTTCACTAAGCGCATGCCCGACTTCCCGTTGTGCCATCAGGAGCTCAAACGCAAGGGCATGAACAGGATCTTGCTCTGGCAGGAGTACCAACAGGAAAACGGCGATAACGCCTATGGATACAGCCAGTTCTGCAATCTTTATCGTGAGTGGCTGACGCTGCAAAAGCGCAGCATGCGTCAACACCACGTTGCCGGTGAAAAGGTGTTCCTGGACTTCTGTGGGCCGACTATCCCCATCATTAATCCAGACACGGGCGAAGTGCGCCAGGCGCAGATCTTCGTCGCCACACTGGGCGCCTCAAACTACACCTATGTTGAAGCCTGTGAAAACCAGCGCCAGGAAAGCTGGCTGATGGCGCATGTCAGGGCGTTCGAGTTCTTCGGCGGCATCCCACAGTTGCTGGTACCGGATAACCTGAAAGCCGCAGTCACGCGTGCCAACAGCTATGAGCCGGTGCTCAACGAGAACTACCGCAAGCTGGCCCGGCACTATAACACTGCCATCATCCCCGCGCGGCCCCGCAAGCCGAAGGACAAACCCAAGGTCGAAAACGCCGTGCAGGTTGTCGAGCGTTGGAGCCTGATGCGGTTACGCCATGAGGTGTTCTCTACGCTGGCCGCCCTCAATCTGGCGATCGGGCGACTGTTGAAAGAGCTGAATGAACGCCCGTTCAAACGTCTGCCCGGTCGCCGGCGAAGCCTGTTCTAACGTCTGGATAAACCCGCGCTGAAAGCGTTACCGCCGTACCGGTACGAATACGTTGATATCCGGCGCGCCAAGGTGGGGCCAGACTACCACGTCGTGTACGGCACGCATGCCTACTCCGTTCCCCATGCGCTGGTCGGCAGTCATATCGATATCGAAGCCGGAGCCCGCTTGATCCGCCTATACCACCGCGGCGTGTTGGTTGCCCAACACCCGCGCTCCGGGCAGCAGGGTGGCTTCACGACGCAGGCGGAGCACATGCCCGATGCCCATCGTCAGCAACGCTGGAGCCCGGACAGGCTGCTGTCATGGGGTGAAAGTATCGGCAGTGCCACCCGAGCAGTGGTGGCCTGGCATCTGCATCATCGTACGCATCCGGAGCAGGCATACCGAACCTGCCTGGGGTTGCTGAATCTCTCCCGCGAGTACGGGGCCGTCAGGCTGGAAAATGCCTGCCAGAAAGCCCTGCTGCTCGAGCGGCCGTGGCGGCAGGTGATCCTGAATCTGCTGATCAACCATCGGGACCGGCTGAAAGAAGAATCGCCGGATGACGCACCTGTCGAGCACAGCAATGTACGCGGTGCCGGGTACTACCACTAAGGAGACAACAATGAACGTAAGCGTCTCATTTAGACCGTCTGTGCAGCGCCCTCCGGTTTCGGGAAAATAGTGTCCATCACTTTTTAATGGACACTATCGCGTGAAACACCGGACATGGCTCCTTGAGGTACTTCGCCTCCACTTTGAAGAAAAGCTGCCGCGTATCGAGGCCGGACGCAGGCTGGGTATCCCCAAAACCACGGCCTGCGATCTCTTTGTTCGCTTCAGGAAAGCTGGTCTCTCCTGGCCCCTGCCACCACGAATAAACGCCAAAAATCTGGATAAGCGCCTTTACCGGCAGGCATCTCGAAAATCGTCCGTTATTCCCGTCGTCCCTGCTCCCTGTGAAATCCCTGTCGCCTGTAAGCGGCCCCGACGTCCCAACTTCCCCCGCGACTTTAAAATCGCCATGGTGGAGCAGTCGATGCAGCCCGGCGTCAGCGTGGCACAACTTGCCCGCGAAAATAACATTAATGACAATCTGCTGTTCAACTGGCGGCGCCTTTTTCAGCAGGGACTGCTGGCTGCACGGACAAAAACGCCGATCATGCTGCCCGTTGCGCTCGCTGATGAATCAGGCCCCGGACAGGCTCATCCTCCGTCCGTTCAGAGCGACGACGCTCCCTGTTGTAAGCTGGTTCTGCCCGCCGGCACGCTTCGTATCAGTGGAAAGCTGACGCCGGAGCTGTTGCAGACGCTCATCCGGGAAATGCAGGGAGGGAGCCGGTGATATCACTCCCCGCAGGTTCACGCATCTGGCTGGTTGCCGGCGTGACCGACATGCGCAACGGCTTCAATGGCCTGGCTTCCAGAGTGCAGAACACGTTACGGGATGACCCGTTCAGCGGACATCTGTTCATCTTCCGCGGTCGTCGCGGCGATATGATAAAGGTGCTGTGGGCCGACCGGGACGGCCTGTGCCTGTTCACCAAACGGCTCGAGCGCGGGTGCTTCGTCTGGCCGGCGACCCGTGACGGTAAGGTTCATCTGACGCCGGCGCAGCTGTCGATGCTGCTGGAAGTATTAGGCGACAATTACTCTGACCGCTCGCATTGACTCAGCATTTTTGTTACCAAACGCGCACTGTTGCCTCACCAAAATTGTTACTTTGGCTGAGTGATAAATAATCAGTCAGAGGTGCACCTATGAGCAATGCATTGTTGCCTATGGATA
>NZ_CAJCKE010000044.1:0-25876 GCF_903970925.1 Serratia sp. ME47
CCACAGTTCTACTTCCGTACTACTGACGTGACCGGTACCATCGAACTGCCAGAAGGCGTAGAGATGGTAATGCCAGGCGACAACGTGAACATGGTTGTAACCCTGATTCACCCAATCGCGATGGACGACGGTCTGCGTTTCGCAATCCGTGAAGGCGGCCGTACTGTAGGCGCTGGTGTTGTTGCTAAAGTTATCGCTTAATCGCGAATAATTTTTCGACACAAAAAAGGGCACTTCGGTGCCCTTTTTTTATGCAATTTGTACAAATCTTAATTGAAATAAAAACCATTCCTATTTAGACTCAATGCATTGGTTAAGAAGTGAGTCTCTCTATGTATGTATGTCTGTGTAATGCGGTGACTGACAAAGCGATCCGTAATGCGGTGCGTCAGCACAATCCCCATACCATGAAGCAACTGCGTGAACTTGTGCCGATTGGTACCGATTGTGGAAAGTGCATTCGTCAGGCAAGACAGATTATGGTGGAGGAACGCGGAACTATCATCCCAATGCATGAAGTTGCCTAACAAAGGGTAAGGTTATTTTTGACTCTTGGCTTACAGGTTCTACACTTTTAGAACTGGCCAGGAGGAGTTACCTATGAAAGGCGATAAAAAGATCATTGCTCACCTCAATAAACTGCTCGGCAACGAGCTGGTTGCCATCAATCAATATTTCCTGCACGCCCGCATGTTCAAGAATTGGGGCTTAATGCGCCTCAACGACAAGGAATATCACGAGTCGATCGACGAAATGAAACATGCCGATCGCTACATCGAGCGTATCCTGTTCCTGGAAGGGATACCGAATCTGCAAGATCTCGGCAAGCTGAACATCGGCGAAGACATCGAAGAGATGCTGCGTTCCGATCTGGCGCTGGAGCTGGCGGGCGCCAAGAACCTGCGCGAAGGCATCGCCTATGCCGATTCGATCCACGATTACGTTAGCCGCGATTTGATGATTGATATCTTGGCCGATGAAGAAGAGCATATCGACTGGCTGGAAACGGAGCTGGATCTGATTGCCCGTCTCGGTATTCAGAACTATGCCCAGGCCCAGATTTTAGAGCGCAAAGAGTAAGCCTTCCGTCCATTCGTCATCGTCTCTCCTGCCGGCGGCCGTTTTATCGGTGGGGCAGGGGAGAGTGTTCCCGCCAAGCCTAATTCATTCCCTGTTCACCGTGTTAACACGCCAACTGCCAATGAACGCGCAAAAATGACGATTTCCTGAGCATATTTCCAACTGCGGCTTGCTTCCTGGGCCATTTTGCGTATAATGCGCGGGCTTACCTAATCTTGGTAAGCCTGATTTTAGCGAATCAGTCGATTGGCAGGCCTTTTTTGCCTTTCGAACAATACTCCCGATATGGGGGTTATATGTTGACGATTACACTCCCCCATCAATCGAAATGGGTGTGAGGAGTAATTATTTACGTTTATAAATAATTGGAGCTCTGGTCTCATGCAGAACCAAAGAATCCGTATCCGCCTGAAAGCGTTTGATCATCGTCTGATCGATCAATCAACCGCGGAAATCGTCGAGACTGCAAAGCGCACTGGTGCGCAAGTCCGTGGTCCGATCCCGCTGCCAACTCGCAAAGAGCGCTTTACCGTTCTGATTTCTCCGCACGTCAACAAAGACGCGCGCGATCAGTACGAGATTCGCACTCACAAGCGTCTGGTTGACATCGTTGAGCCAACCGAGAAAACCGTTGATGCTCTGATGCGTCTGGATCTGGCTGCCGGTGTAGACGTGCAGATCAGCCTGGGTTAATCAGGTCATTGAGCGATTGAGAGGTTGAAACAATGATTGGTTTAGTCGGTAAAAAAGTGGGTATGACCCGTATCTTCACTGAAGATGGCGTTTCTATCCCAGTAACCGTAATTGAAATTGAAGCGAACCGCGTGACTCAGGTTAAAAGCCTGGACACCGACGGTTACCGTGCCGTTCAGGTTACCACTGGTAGCAAAAAAGCTAACCGTGTAACCAAGCCGGAAGCGGGCCATTTCGCTAAAGCTGGCGTTGAAGCTGGCCGTGGTCTGTGGGAATTCCGCCTGGAAGAAGGTCAAGAATTCGCTGCAGGTCAGGAAATTAGCGTAGAAATCTTCGCTGACGTTAAAAAAGTCGATGTTACCGGTACTTCTAAAGGTAAAGGTTTTGCTGGCACTGTTAAGCGCTGGAACTTCCGTACCCAAGACGCTACCCACGGTAACTCCTTGTCTCACCGCGTTCCGGGTTCTATCGGTCAGAACCAGACTCCGGGCAAAGTGTTCAAAGGCAAGAAAATGGCTGGCCACCTGGGTGATGAGCGCGTAACCGTTCAGAGCCTGGACGTAGTACGTGTTGACGCTGAGCGCAACCTGCTGCTGGTTAAGGGTGCTGTACCGGGCGCAACCGGTGGCAACCTGATCGTTAAACCAGCTGTGAAGGCGTAAGGGGATAGCAATGGAATTAGTATTGAAAGACGCGCAAAGCGCGCTGACTGTTTCCGAAACTACCTTCGGTCGTGATTTCAACGAAGCGCTGGTACACCAGGTTGTTGTTGCTTATGCAGCAGGTGCCCGTCAAGGTACCCGTGCTCAGAAGACCCGTGCTGAAGTAACTGGTTCCGGCAAAAAGCCATGGCGTCAGAAAGGCACCGGCCGTGCGCGTTCAGGTTCTGTAAAGAGCCCGATCTGGCGTTCAGGCGGCGTGACCTTTGCTGCTAAGCCACAGGACCACAGTCAGAAAGTAAACAAAAAGATGTACCGCGGCGCGCTGAAAAGCATCCTGTCCGAACTGGTACGTCAAGATCGTCTGATCGTTGTCGAGAAGTTCTCTGTAGAAGCGCCTAAAACTAAGCTGCTGGCACAGAAACTGAAAGATATGGCTCTGGAAGACGTGCTGATCGTGACCGGTGAACTGGATGAGAATCTGTTCCTGGCAGCTCGCAACCTGTACAAGGTTGACGTGCGCGATGTAGCAGGTATCGATCCGGTTAGCCTGATCGCCTTCGACAAAGTGGTTATGACTGCTGATGCTGTGAAGCAAGTTGAGGAGATGCTGGCATGATCCGTGAAGAACGTTTGCTGAAAGTGCTGCGTGCACCGCACGTATCTGAAAAAGCATCCGCTGCGATGGAAAAAAGCAACACCATCGTTCTCAAAGTTGCCAAAGACGCGACCAAAGCAGAAATCAAAGCTGCAGTGCAGAAACTGTTTGAAGTCGAAGTCGAAGACGTGAACACCCTGGTTGTTAAAGGGAAAGTGAAACGTCACGGTCAGCGTGTTGGTCGTCGTAGCGACTGGAAAAAAGCTTACGTCACCCTGAAAGAAGGCCAGAATCTGGACTTCATCGGCGGCGCAGAGTAAGTCGGAGGAGTAAGAACAATGGCAATTGTTAAATGTAAACCTACATCTCCGGGTCGTCGCCACGTTGTTAAAGTGGTTAACCCTGAGCTGCACAAGGGTAAACCTTATGCCCCGCTGCTGGAAAAACTGAGCAAAAGCGGTGGTCGTAACAACAATGGCCGTATCACCACCCGTCATATCGGTGGTGGCCACAAGCAACATTATCGTCTGGTTGACTTCAAGCGCAACAAAGACGGTATCCCTGCTGTGGTTGAGCGTCTGGAGTACGATCCGAACCGTTCCGCGAACATCGCGCTGGTTCTGTACAAAGACGGCGAACGCCGTTACATCCTGGCGCCGAAAGGCCTGAAAGCTGGTGACCAGATTCAATCTGGCGTTGATGCTGCAATCAAAGCGGGTAACACCCTGCCGATGCGCAACATTCCAGTTGGTTCAACGGTTCACAACGTAGAAATGAAACCAGGCAAAGGCGGCCAGATGGCTCGCTCCGCTGGTGCCTACGTTCAGATCGTTGCTCGTGATGGTTCCTACGTAACTCTGCGTCTGCGCTCCGGCGAAATGCGTAAAGTTCCAGCTGATTGCCGCGCCACCCTGGGTGAAGTCGGTAACGCTGAACACATGCTTCGCGTTCTGGGTAAAGCAGGTGCTGCACGTTGGCGTGGTGTTCGTCCTACCGTTCGCGGTACGGCGATGAACCCGGTAGATCACCCGCACGGTGGTGGTGAAGGTCGTAACTTTGGTAAGCACCCGGTAACTCCGTGGGGCGTTCAGACCAAAGGTAAGAAGACCCGTAGCAACAAGCGTACTGATAAGTTCATCGTACGTCGCCGTAGCAAAAAATAATTAGAGGATAAGCCATGCCACGTTCTCTCAAGAAAGGTCCTTTTATTGACCTGCACTTGCTGAAGAAGGTAGAGAAAGCGGTGGAAAGCGGTGACAAGAAGCCTTTGCGCACTTGGTCCCGTCGTTCAACGATCTTTCCTAACATGATCGGTTTGACCATCGCTGTCCATAATGGTCGTCAGCACGTACCAGTGTTCGTTTCCGATGAAATGGTCGGTCACAAACTGGGTGAATTCGCGCCGACTCGTACTTATCGCGGCCATGCGGCTGATAAAAAAGCTAAAAAGCGCTAAGGTAGGAGGAAGAGATGGAAACTATCGCTAAACATCGCCACGCTCGTTCTTCTGCTCAGAAGGTTCGCCTTGTTGCTGACCTGATTCGCGGTAAGAAAGTGTCGCAAGCTCTGGAAACTCTGACCTACACCAACAAGAAAGCTGCTGGTCTGGTTAAGAAAGTGCTGGAGTCTGCCATTGCTAACGCAGAACACAACGATGGCGCTGACATCGATGATCTGAAAGTTACGAAAATCTTCGTAGACGAAGGCCCAAGCATGAAGCGCATTATGCCGCGTGCAAAAGGTCGTGCAGATCGCATCCTGAAGCGCACCAGCCACATTACTGTGGTTGTGTCCGATCGCTGAGACTCTGGAGACTAGCAATGGGTCAGAAAGTACATCCTAATGGTATTCGCCTGGGTATTGTCAAACCTTGGAACTCTACTTGGTATGCGAATACCAAAGAATTCGCTGACAACCTGGACAGCGACTTTAAAGTTCGTCAATTCCTGACTAAGGAACTGTCGAAAGCTTCCGTTTCTCGCATCGTTATCGAGCGTCCTGCGAAGAGCATCCGTGTGACCATTCACACTGCTCGCCCAGGCATCGTTATCGGCAAGAAAGGTGAAGACGTCGAAAAACTGCGCAAGGTCGTAGCGGACATCGCTGGCGTTCCTGCACAGATCAACATCGCCGAAGTCCGTAAACCGGAACTCGACGCTAAATTGGTTGCTGACAGCATCACTTCTCAGCTGGAACGTCGCGTTATGTTCCGTCGTGCTATGAAGCGTGCAGTACAGAACGCAATGCGTCTTGGCGCTAAAGGTATCAAAGTTGAAGTAAGCGGCCGTCTTGGCGGCGCTGAAATCGCACGTACCGAATGGTACCGCGAAGGTCGTGTTCCATTGCACACTCTGCGTGCGGACATCGACTACAACACATCTGAAGCGCACACCACTTATGGTGTAATCGGCGTTAAGGTATGGATCTTCAAAGGTGAGATCCTGGGTGGTATGGCTGCAGTTGAACAACCGGAACCGGCTGCTCAACCTAAAAAGCAGCAGCGTAAAGGCCGCAAGTAAGGAGAGTCGCTGATGTTACAACCAAAGCGTACAAAATTCCGTAAGGTGCACAAGGGCCGCAACCGTGGTCTGGCGCAAGGTACGGATGTTAGCTTCGGCACTTTCGGTCTGAAAGCTGTTGGCCGTGGCCGTCTGACTGCTCGTCAAATCGAAGCAGCTCGTCGTGCAATGACTCGTGCAGTTAAGCGTCAAGGCAAGATCTGGATCCGTGTATTCCCGGACAAACCGATCACCGAGAAGCCGCTGGAAGTGCGTATGGGTAAAGGTAAGGGTAACGTGGAGTATTGGGTTGCCCTGATCCAGCCTGGTAAGGTCCTGTACGAAATGGACGGCGTGCCAGAAGAGGTTGCCCGCGAGGCATTCAAACTGGCAGCAGCGAAACTGCCGATCAAAACCACCTTTGTAACTAAGACGGTGATGTAATGAAAGCACAAGAGCTGCGTGAAAAAAGCGTTGAAGAGCTGAATGCCGAGCTGCTCAACCTGCTGCGTGAGCAATTCAACTTGCGCATGCAGGCGGCCAGTGGCCAGCTGCAACAAACTCACCTGTTGAAACAAGTGCGTCGTGACGTCGCACGCGTTAAGACTTTACTGACTCAAAAGGCGGGTGTGTAAATGACTGAAGTTATCCGTACCCTGCAGGGTCGTGTTGTTAGCGATAAAATGGAGAAATCCATCGTTGTTGCTATCGAGCGTACTGTGAAGCACCCAATCTACGGGAAATTCATCAAACGTACGACCAAGCTGCACGTACATGACGAGAACAACGAATGTGGTACCGGCGACGTGGTTGAAATCTGCGAATGCCGCCCACTGTCCAAGACCAAGTCCTGGACGTTGGTTCGCGTTGTAGAGAAAGCGATTCTGTAATAGAGTAGCTGGCTCTCACTTAATAAACGGCTCAGAAAATGAGCCGTTTATTTTTTCTACCCATACCAAGTAAGCGGTGTTATAATGCTGCGCCCTCGGTTATGGGGCTTTTCAACGGCCTAATTTTTACTTGGGTCTTTAAAGTAGTAGTTGACATTAGCGGAGCACTAAAATGATCCAAGAACAGACTATGCTGAACGTCGCCGACAACTCCGGTGCACGTCGCGTAATGTGTATCAAGGTTCTAGGTGGCTCGCACCGTCGCTACGCAGGCGTCGGCGACATCATCAAAATTACCATCAAGGAAGCAATTCCTCGCGGTAAGGTGAAGAAAGGCGATGTTCTGAAGGCGGTAGTGGTGCGCACCAAGAAGGGTGTACGTCGCCCGGACGGTTCTGTCATTCGCTTCGATGGCAATGCATGCGTTATTTTGAACAATAACAGCGAGCAGCCAATCGGTACGCGTATTTTTGGGCCGGTAACTCGTGAACTGCGTAATGAGAAGTTCATGAAAATTATCTCTCTGGCACCAGAAGTACTCTAAGGAGCGAACATGGCAGCGAAGATCCGTCGTGATGACGAAGTTATCGTGATTACCGGGAAAGACAAAGGTAAGCGCGGTAAAGTAAAAAATGTCCTGTCTGCTGGCAAGGTCATTGTTGAAGGCATCAACCTGGTTAAGAAACACCAGAAGCCGGTTCCGGCTCTGAACCAACCAGGCGGCATTGTTGAGAAAGAAGCTGCAATTCAGGTTTCTAACATTGCTATCTTCAACGCGGCTACCGGCAAGGCTGACCGTGTAGGCTTTAGATTCGAAGACGGCAAAAAAGTCCGTTTCTTCAAATCTAACAGCGAAACTATCAAGTAATTTGGAGTAATACGATGGCGAAACTGCATGATTACTACAAAGACGAGGTAGTCAAACAACTGATGTCTCAGTTTGATTACAACTCTGTCATGCAAGTCCCTCGGGTCGAGAAGATCACCCTGAACATGGGTGTTGGTGAAGCGATTGCTGACAAGAAACTGCTGGATAACGCAGCAGCGGACCTGGCAGCTATCTCCGGTCAAAAACCGTTGATCACCAAAGCCCGCAAATCCGTTGCAGGCTTCAAAATCCGTCAGGGCTATCCGATCGGCTGTAAAGTAACTCTGCGTGGCGAACGCATGTGGGAGTTCTTTGAGCGTCTGATCTCCATTGCTGTTCCACGTATCCGTGACTTCCGTGGCCTGTCCGCCAAGTCATTCGATGGCCGTGGCAACTACAGCATGGGCGTGCGTGAGCAAATCATCTTCCCAGAAATCGACTACGACAAAGTCGATCGCGTTCGTGGTTTGGATATTACCATTACCACTACTGCGAAATCTGATGATGAAGGCCGCGCGCTGCTGGCTGCTTTTAACTTCCCGTTCCGCAAGTAAGGCAGGGTTACTGATGGCTAAGCAATCAATGAAAGCACGCGAAGTCAAGCGCGTGAAATTAGCTGACAAGTTCTTTGCAAAACGCGCTGAACTGAAAGCTATTATCTCTGATGTGAACGCATCCGATGAAGATCGTTGGAATGCCGTTCTCAAGCTGCAAACTCTGCCGCGTGATTCCAGCCCGTCTCGTCAGCGTAAACGCTGCCGCCAAACTGGCCGTCCACATGGTTATGTGGGCAAATTCGGGTTGAGCCGTATTAAGCTTCGTGAAGCCGCTATGCGCGGTGAAGTACCAGGCTTGAAAAAGGCTAGCTGGTAATTACCAATTGAATCACGGGAGTAAAGACAGATGAGCATGCAAGATCCGATCGCGGATATGCTGACCCGTATCCGTAACGGTCAAGCCGCGAACAAAGTTGCGGTCACCATGCCTTCCTCCAAGCTGAAAGTGGCAATTGCCAACGTGCTGAAGGAAGAAGGTTTTATTGAAGATTTCAAAATCGAAGGCGACGCCAAGCCTGTTCTGGAACTGGTACTGAAGTACTTCCAGGGCAAAGCTGTGGTAGAAAGCATTCAACGTATCAGCCGTCCAGGTCTGCGCATCTACAAGAAAAAAGATGAGCTGCCAAAAGTTATGGCCGGTTTGGGTATCGCTGTTGTTTCTACCTCTAAAGGTGTTATGACCGATCGTGCAGCTCGCCAGGCTGGTCTTGGTGGCGAGATTATCTGCTACGTAGCTTAATTCGGGAGGAAAGAATGTCTCGTGTTGCAAAAGCACCCGTCGTCATTCCTGCCGGCGTAGAGGTAAAACTCAACGGTCAGGTTATTTCGATTAAGGGTAAAAACGGCGAGTTGACTCGTACTATCCACGACGCCGTTGAAGTGAAGCAAGAAGCTAACGCACTGACTTTCGCTCCGCGCGAAGGTTTTGCTAACGCATGGGCCCAAGCGGGTACCACGCGCGCTCTGCTGAACGCAATGGTTGTTGGTGTTACCGAAGGCTTCACCAAGAAGCTTCAACTGGTAGGTGTTGGTTATCGTGCTGCCGTTAAAGGCAACGTGGTGAATTTGGCCCTGGGCTTCTCTCACCCTATCGATCACCAGCTGCCGGCAGGTATCACTGCTGAATGCCCAAGCCAAACTGAAATCGTGCTGAAAGGCGCTGATAAGCAGGTAATTGGCCAGGTAGCAGCAGATCTGCGCGCTTACCGTCGTCCTGAGCCTTACAAAGGCAAGGGTGTTCGTTACGCCGACGAAGTCGTGCGTACCAAAGAGGCTAAGAAGAAGTAAGGTAACACTATGGATAAGAAATCTGCTCGTATCCGTCGTGCGACCCGCGCACGCCGCAAGCTCCAAGAGCTGGGTGCAACCCGCCTGGTGGTACATCGTACCCCGCGTCACATTTACGCACAGGTGATTGCTCCAAACGGTTCTGAAGTACTGGTAGCCGCTTCTACTTTAGAAAAAGCTATCGCGGAGCAACTGAAGTATTCCGGTAACAAAGACGCAGCAGCAGCCGTAGGTAAAGCTCTGGCTGAGCGCGCGTTGGAAAAAGGGATTGCGAAAGTATCCTTTGACCGTTCCGGTTTCCAATATCATGGTCGAGTCCAGGCACTGGCAGATGCTGCCCGTGAAGCTGGCCTTCAGTTCTAAGGAAGAGGTTTAAGATGGCTCACATCGAAAAACAAGCTGGCGAACTGCAGGAAAAGCTGATCGCGGTAAACCGCGTATCTAAAACCGTAAAAGGTGGCCGTATTTTCAGCTTTACCGCACTGACTGTAGTTGGTGATGGTAACGGTCGCGTTGGTTTTGGCTACGGCAAAGCACGCGAAGTTCCAGCAGCGATCCAGAAAGCGATGGAAAAAGCCCGTCGCAACATGATGAACGTCGCGCTGAACAGCGGCACCCTGCAGCACCCTGTTAAGGGCGCTCACACGGGTTCTCGCGTGTTCATGCAGCCTGCTCATGAAGGTACCGGTATCATCGCGGGCGGTGCAATGCGCGCCGTTCTCGAAGTTGCTGGGGTGCACAACGTATTGGCTAAAGCTTATGGTTCCACCAACCCGATCAACGTGGTTCGTGCAACTATCGACGCTCTGGCGAATATGAAGTCTCCTGAAATGGTCGCTGCTAAGCGTGGTAAATCCGTTGCCGACATTCTGGGGTAATTGACCATGGCTAAGACTATTAAAGTTACACAAACTCGCAGCTCAATTGGCCGTCTGCCGAAGCATAAAGCTACTCTGCTCGGTCTGGGTCTGCGTCGTATTGGTCACACCGTAGAGCGCGAGGATACTCCTGCTGTTCGCGGTATGGTCAACCTGGTTTCCTACATGGTTAAAGTTGAGGAGTAACAGATGCGTTTAAATACTCTGTCTCCGGCTGAAGGTGCCAAGCATGCGCCTAAGCGTGTAGGTCGTGGTATTGGTTCTGGCCTGGGTAAAACCGGCGGCCGTGGTCACAAAGGTCAGAAGTCTCGTTCTGGCGGTGGCGTACGTCGTGGTTTCGAAGGTGGTCAGATGCCTCTGTACCGTCGTCTGCCGAAATTCGGCTTCACTTCACGCAAAGCGATGATCACGGCAGAAGTTCGTCTGTCTGAACTGGCTCTGGTTGAAGGCGATGTTATCGACCTGAACGCGCTGAAAGCCGCTAACGTAGTTGGTGTCCAGATCGAATTCGCGAAAGTTGTACTTTCTGGCGAAGTCGCTCGTCCGGTAACCCTGCGTGGTCTGCGTGTCACCAAAGGCGCTCGTGCTGCTATCGAGGCTGCTGGCGGTAAAATTGAGGAATAAGTAGCAGATGGCTAAGCAACCAGGATTAGATTTTCAAAGTGCTAAAGGCGGGCTCGGCGAGCTGAAGCGCAGACTTTTGTTTGTCATCGGCGCGCTGATTGTCTTCCGCATCGGCTCTTTCATTCCGATTCCTGGTATCGATGCCACTGTGCTTGCCAAATTGCTTGAGCAGCAGAGAGGCACTATCATTGAAATGTTTAACATGTTCTCTGGTGGTGCCCTCAGCCGTGCTTCTATCTTTGCTCTGGGGATCATGCCGTATATTTCGGCGTCGATCATTATCCAGCTGCTGACGGTGGTTCATCCGGCGTTGGCGGAAATCAAGAAAGAAGGGGAGGCTGGCCGTCGCAAGATTAGTCAGTACACCCGTTACGGTACGCTGGTATTGGCCATATTCCAGTCGATCGGTATTGCTACCGGTCTGCCGAATATGCCTGGTATGCAGGGCCTGGTGTTAAACCCAGGCTTTGCATTCTACTTTACTGCGGTTGTGAGCTTGGTCACCGGGACAATGTTCCTGATGTGGCTGGGTGAGCAGATTACTGAGCGCGGTATCGGCAACGGTATCTCGATCATTATCTTCGCGGGTATTGTAGCGGGGCTCCCGCCGGCAGTGGCCCATACTATCGAGCAAGCGCGGCAAGGCGACCTGCACTTCCTCCTGCTGCTGTTGGTTGCAGTATTGGTGTTTGCAGTAACCTTCTTCGTTGTTTTCATCGAGCGTGGTCAACGTCGTATCGTCGTTAACTATGCGAAGCGTCAACAAGGTCGTCGTGTTTATGCAGCACAGAGTACACACTTACCGTTGAAAGTGAACATGGCGGGTGTTATCCCGGCGATTTTCGCTTCCAGCATTATTCTGTTCCCGGCCACGATTGCATCATGGTTTGGGGGCGGTACCGGTTGGAACTGGCTGACTACGATTTCGCTGTATTTGCAGCCAGGGCAACCGCTTTATGTGTTACTCTATGCGTCTGCAATCATCTTCTTCTGTTTCTTCTACACGGCGTTGGTATTCAACCCGCGTGAGACAGCAGATAACCTGAAGAAGTCCGGTGCCTTCGTACCAGGAATTCGTCCGGGAGAGCAAACGGCGAAGTATATCGATAAAGTAATGACGCGTTTAACCCTGGTGGGCGCGATGTACATTACTTTCATCTGCCTGATCCCGGAGTTCATGCGTGATGCAATGAAAGTACCATTCTACTTTGGTGGTACCTCGCTACTGATCGTGGTTGTCGTCATCATGGACTTTATGGCTCAAGTGCAAACTCTGATGATGTCAAGTCAGTACGAGTCTGCATTGAAGAAAGCAAATCTGAAAGGCTATAACCGCTAGTCAGATTCGTTTGAGAAGTTACGGAGAGTAAAAATGAAAGTTCGTGCTTCCGTCAAGAAATTATGTCGTAACTGCAAAATCGTTAAGCGTAACGGTGTCGTTCGTGTGATTTGCAGCGCCGAGCCGAAGCATAAACAGCGTCAAGGCTGATTATCTCGCATATTTTTCTTGCAAAGTTGGGTTGAGCTGGCTAGATTAGCCAGCCAATCTTTTGTATGTCGCACTGCAACATTATTTGAGTATCCTGAAAACGGGCTTTTCAGAATGGTGTTGCTGTATAAAATAGTAGGAGTGCATAGTGGCCCGTATAGCAGGCATTAACATTCCTGATCACAAACATACCGTTATCGCCTTAACGTCGATCTTCGGTATCGGTAAAACCCGTTCACAGGCTATCTGTGCATCTACGGGTATTGCTGAAAATGTTAAGATCAGTGAGCTGTCTGAAGAGCAAATCGAAAAGCTTCGTGATGCAGTTGCCAAATACACCGTTGAGGGTGATTTGCGTCGTGAAATTACCCTGAGCATCAAGCGTCTTATGGACCTTGGTTGCTATCGTGGTTTGCGTCATCGTCGTGGTCTGCCGGTACGCGGTCAGCGCACCAAGACCAACGCTCGTACCCGTAAGGGTCCGCGCAAGCCGATCAAGAAATAATCGGGGTTATTGAATAATGGCAAAGGCACCTGTTCGTACACGTAAGCGTGTAAGAAAGCAAGTCTCTGACGGCGTGGCTCATATCCATGCTTCTTTCAACAACACCATCGTTACCATCACTGATCGTCAGGGTAATGCTTTGGGTTGGGCAACAGCCGGTGGTTCCGGTTTCCGTGGTTCTCGTAAGTCCACTCCGTTCGCAGCACAGGTTGCAGCAGAACGTTGTGCTGACGCAGTAAAAGAATACGGTATCAAGAACCTGGAAGTTATGGTTAAAGGACCTGGTCCTGGTCGTGAGTCTACTATCCGCGCTCTGAACGCGGCTGGTTTCCGCATCACTAATATTACTGATGTGACTCCGATCCCTCATAACGGTTGTCGTCCGCCGAAAAAGCGCCGCGTGTAACGCAGCTTTTAGGATTGTTGGAGAAAGAAAATGGCAAGATATTTGGGTCCTAAGCTCAAGCTGAGCCGTCGTGAGGGCACAGACCTGTTCCTTAAGTCTGGCGTTCGCGCGATCGATTCCAAGTGTAAAATTGAACAAGCACCTGGTCAGCACGGTGCGCGTAAACCGCGTCTGTCTGATTACGGTGTTCAGTTGCGTGAGAAGCAGAAAGTTCGCCGTATGTACGGCATTCTGGAGCGTCAATTCCGTAACTATTACAAAGAAGCAACCCGCCTGAAGGGCAACACCGGTGAAAACCTGTTGCAGCTGCTGGAAGGTCGTCTGGACAACGTTGTTTACCGTATGGGCTTCGGCGCTACTCGTGCAGAGTCACGTCAGCTGGTTAGCCACAAAGCAGTTATGGTAAACGGTCGCGTTGTTAACATCGCTTCTTATCAGGTATCTCCGAATGACGTAGTCAGCATCCGCGAGAAAGCTAAAAAGCAGTCTCGTGTTAAAGCTTCTCTGGAGCTGGCTGAGCAGCGTGAAAAGCCGACTTGGCTGGAAGTTGATGCTGCTAAGATGGAAGGCGTGTTCAAGCGTATGCCTGAACGTACCGATCTGTCTGCGGACATTAACGAACACCTGATCGTCGAGCTTTACTCCAAGTAAAGCTTAGTACCAAAGAGAGGACACAATGCAGGGTTCTGTGACAGAGTTTCTAAAACCGCGCCTGGTAGATATCGAGCAAGTCAGTTCGACGCACGCCAAGGTGACCCTTGAGCCTTTAGAGCGTGGCTTTGGCCATACTCTTGGCAACGCACTGCGCCGTATTCTGCTTTCATCTATGCCGGGTTGCGCGGTGACCGAGGTTGAGATTGATGGTGTACTGCATGAGTACAGCACCAAAGAAGGCGTACAGGAAGATATCCTGGAGATCCTGCTCAACCTGAAAGGGCTGGCGGTGAGAGTTCAAGGCAAAGACGAAGTTATTCTTACCCTGAATAAATCTGGCATTGGCCCTGTGACCGCTGCCGACATCACCCATGATGGTGATGTCGAAATCGTCAAGCCTCAGCACGTGATCTGCCACCTGACTGATGAGAACGCGGCTATCAGCATGCGTATCAAAGTTCAGCGCGGTCGCGGTTATGTGCCGGCTTCTGCCCGAATTCATTCGGAAGAAGATGAGCGCCCAATCGGTCGTCTGTTGGTTGACGCCTGCTACAGCCCTGTAGAGCGTATCGCCTACAATGTTGAAGCTGCGCGTGTAGAACAGCGTACTGACTTGGATAAGCTGGTCATCGAGATGGAGACCAATGGCACGATCGATCCTGAAGAGGCGATCCGCCGTGCGGCCACCATTCTGGCTGAACAACTTGAAGCTTTCGTTGACCTGCGTGATGTACGTCAGCCGGAAGTTAAAGAAGAGAAACCGGAATTCGATCCGATCTTGCTGCGCCCTGTTGACGATCTGGAATTGACTGTCCGCTCTGCTAACTGCCTCAAGGCAGAAGCTATCCACTACATCGGTGATCTGGTACAGCGTACCGAGGTTGAGTTGCTGAAAACGCCAAACCTGGGTAAAAAATCT
Source organism: Serratia sp. ME47 (assembly GCF_903970925.1). Classification (NCBI taxonomy): domain Bacteria; kingdom Pseudomonadati; phylum Pseudomonadota; class Gammaproteobacteria; order Enterobacterales; family Yersiniaceae; genus Serratia; species Serratia sp. ME47. Next base: position 14,606 of record NZ_CAJCKE010000044.1, read on the forward strand.
CTTACCGAGATTAAAGACGTGCTGGCCTCACGTGGTCTGTCTCTGGGCATGCGCCTGGAAAACTGGCCGCCGGCAAGCATTGCTGACGAGTAACCGGATCACAGGTTAAGGTTTTACTGAGAAGGATAAGGTCATGCGCCATCGTAAGAGTGGTCGTCAACTGAACCGTAACAGCAGCCATCGCCAGGCTATGTTCCGTAACATGGCCGGCTCTTTGGTTCGTCATGAGATCATCAAGACGACCCTGCCAAAAGCAAAAGAGCTGCGTCGCGTTGTTGAGCCGCTGATTACTCTTGCCAAGACCGACAGCGTAGCTAATCGTCGTCTGGCATTCGCCCGTACTCGTGATAACGAGATCGTGGCAAAACTGTTTAACGAGCTGGGCCCGCGTTTCGCGAGCCGTGCCGGTGGTTACACTCGCATTCTGAAGTGTGGCTTCCGCGCAGGCGACAACGCGCCGATGGCATACATCGAGCTGGTTGATCGTGCTGAGTCTCAAGCAGAAGTAGCAACTGCAGAGTAATCTGTAGACGCGTAAAAAAACCGGGCTTGCCCGGTTTTTTTACGTCCAAATCCAGCCAAATGTGCTCAATTCCCCCGCCGAGCTTAAGATCCCCGCTCCTATCCGTTATGCTTAGACTCATTCAATAAGCTCACTGAGGCTGTCTGTTATGGGGTTGCTCGACCAATGGGCGGAACGTCATATCCTTGATGCCCAGGATAAAGGCGAGTTCGACAATCTGCCCGGCCAGGGACAACCGCTCGTGCTGGACGATGACAGCGCGGTGCCTGCTGAGCTACGCGCCGGTTACCGCCTGCTGAAAAATGCCGGTTATTTGCCGCCGGCGCTGGAAGATCGCAAAGAGGCATTAACCGTTGCTCACTTACTGCAAGGGATCAACAGTGAGCATCCGGACTATGTCGATCTCAGCAAGCGCATGGCGCTGCTGGAACATCGGTTACGTCACGCTGGAATGAGCACGGACTTCTTGCATGGCGAATATCAGCGTGCGCTGGACGGTAAACTCACCCGAGAGGAGAAGTAATGTTCAAGATAGGTCAGTTGGCCAAGCTTGCCGAAGTGACGCCGGATACCGTGCGTTACTATGAAAAGCAGGGCATGATGGATCACAATGTCCGTACTGAAGGCGGTTATCGGCTGTACACCGAGCAGGATCTGCAGCGGCTGCGTTTTATCCGCTATGCCAAGCAGTTAGGCTTTACTCTGGAAACGATCGCCGAGCTGCTGTCGATCCGGGTCGATCCGGAACATCACACCTGCCAGGAATCGAAGTCTATCGTTGATGCGCGCCTGAGCGAAGTGGAAAGCAAGTTGGCGGAGCTGACCCGGATGCGTGAATCGTTGAAACGGCTGAGCGACGCCTGCTGCGGTACCGCCCATACCAGCAACTACTGTTCGATCCTGGAAGCTTTGGAACAGGGCGCCAGCGATGACAAAGGCAAAAAAGGTTGCTGACGGCACTTTAATTTTTATATCGCCGGCAGTATTATCGCCCCGTTTTATCCCTCATATTTTACAGGAGCATTATCATGACGAAATATCGTCACACCAAAGGCCAGATTCAAGATAACGCCATTGAGGCGCTGCTGCATGATCCGCTATTCCGTCAGCGGGTAGAAAAGAATGTGAAAGGTAAAGGCAGCTATCGGCGTAAAGAAAAACACAACAAAGGCGGTAACTGGGAGGCCAGTGGCAAACTATCAAACGATAATTTACCACTGGCCTTCTGGTTTTAAGGCATTAAAAAAGCCACCTTCATCCGGTGGCTTTTTATTGGCATAACCAAATGCTGTCTTACAGTTTTGGCTGCTGTTGATGGCTCAGCAAATCACGGATTTCCGTCAGCAGTTTCTCTTCTGCAGTAGGTTCTGGCGGCGCTGCCGGAGCTTCTTCTTGTTTGCGGCGCATTTTGTTCATCAATTTAATCGCCAGGAAGATGGCGAAGGCGACAATCACGAAGTCAAATACGGTTTGGATGAATGAACCGTAGTTCATTACCACCGCCGGTACGGCGCCCTGAGCTTCACGTAATACCAGATGGAACTGTTTAAAGTCGACACCGCCGATCAGTAAGCCCAGCGGAGGCATGATGATATCAGCGACGAAGGATGAAACAATCTTGCCGAACGCGGCGCCGATAATCACACCGACGGCCAGATCGACCACGTTGCCGCGCATGGCAAATTCGCGAAACTCTTTCAACATACTCATAGAACGCACCCCTTGCAGAATTAATAACTCAAGTTTAACAAAGCAATTTCCCTTTGCCACAAAAGGAGAGAAGTTTTATCTCCTCTCCAGGCAGAGAACAACTACGCGATTATAGACCATCGCCAAATAAATTCGTTCTACAAGAAGAACGGGCTCGGTTGGAACAGGCGTTCAACGTCCGGCACGAATTTCTTGTCGGTAATAAACATGATGACATGATCGCCCTGTTCGATTTTGCTGTTGCCGTTAGCGATGATGACGTCGTCGCCACGAACGATAGCGCCGATGGTGGTACCCGGTGGCAGCTTGATATCTTCAACGATGCGGCCAACCACTTTGGACGTGCTTTCATCGCCGTGGGCAATCGCCTCGATCGCTTCCGCCACGCCGCGGCGCAGCGATGAAACGCTGACGATATCCGCTTTGCGCACATGCCCAAGCAGCGCGGAGATGGTTGCCTGCTGCGGTGAAATGGCAATATCGATCACGCTGCCTTGTACCAGATCGACATAGGCGCGCCGCTGGATCAAGACCATCACTTTCTTGGCGCCCATGCGCTTGGCCAGCATGGCCGACATGATGTTGGCCTCATCGTCGTTGGTGATGGCGATGAAGACATCCACCTGCTCGACGTGCTCTTCGGCCAGCAGTTCCTGGTCGGAGGCATCGCCATAGAACACGATGGTATCGTGCAACTGCTCGGCCAGTTCGGCGGCACGTTGCTGATTGCGCTCAATGAGTTTGACGTTATAGTCTTTCTCCAGCTTGGCGGCCAGGCCGGCGCCGACGTTGCCGCCGCCGACGATCATGATGCGCTTATAAGGTTTTTCCAGCCGTTGCAGTTCGCTCATCACCGCGCGAATGTGCTGTGAGGCGGCAACGAAGAACACTTCATCACCGGCTTCGATAATGGTCGAGCCTTGCGGACGAATCGGCCGATCCTGGCGGAAAATGGCGGCGACGCGAGTGTCGATATGCGGCATGTGTTCGCGCATCGAAGAGAGCGCATTGCCGACCAGCGGGCCGCCGTAATAGGCTTTAACCGCGGCGATGCTGACCTTGCCTTCGGCGAAGTTGACCACCTGCAGCGCGCCGGGGTATTCAATCAGCTTGTAGATATAGTCGATGACCAGCTGCTCCGGCGAAATCAGATGGTCGATCGGCACCGCTTCCGGCAGGAACAGTTTCTCCGACTCGCGGATATATTCCGGCGCGCGGATACGGGCGATACGGTTGGGGGTATTAAACAGAGAATAGGCGATCTGGCAGGCGATCATGTTGGTTTCGTCGGAGTTGGTGACGGCGACCAGCATGTCGGCGTCTTCTGCGCCGGCTTCGCGCAGCACCCGGGGGTGAGAACCATGTCCCTGAACCACTCGCAGATCGAATTTATCCTGCAGCTGACGCAACCGGCCGGAGTCGGTATCGACGACGGTGATATCGTTGTTTTCACCTACCAGGTTTTCCGCCAGCGTCCCGCCAACCTGCCCGGCACCAAGAATAATTATTTTCATCGTGTTCTCTGCTTCACACTGAAAGACTTAGGGCGCGTACGCACCCTGAAGAATTACATTTTAATCAGCTTAGCGTAAAAGAAGCCATCGCCGTCCTCGGGATGCGGGATATTCTGCCGTCCCGGCCGCTGCGCATCGCCGGTTTCAACCAGCTTGGCATCGGCATGGCGCTGCAAGAACGCGGCGATCTGGCTACTGTTTTCATCCGGCAGAATAGAGCAGGTTGCGTAAACCATTACGCCGCCTGATTTCAGATGCGGCCAGACGGCTTCCAGGATATCGGCCTGCAGGGCGGCGAGTTCGGCGATGTCGCGATCGCGGCGCAGCCATTTGATGTCGGGATGACGGCGGATCACGCCGGTGGCCGAACAAGGCGCGTCCAGCAGGATACGGTCGAACTGCTTGTCACCGCACCATTGCTGCGGTGTGCGGCCATCGCCCAGTTTAACCTCTGCGTGTAAACGCAGACGCTGCAGGTTTTCTTTCACCCGCGCCAGACGCTGTTCGTCGATATCGACGGCCATAACCTGTGCTTTCGGCGCCGCTTCCAGAATATGCGTGGTTTTGCCGCCGGGCGCGGCGCACAAATCGAGGATCTGTTCACCGTCTTGTGGATCCAGCAGATCAACACAGCCTTGGGCTGAGGCATCTTGCACGGTGACCCAGCCGTCGGCGAACCCTGGCAGATCGGTCACGGCACAAGGTGCCAGCAACCGCACGGCGTCGGCATAGTCTGCATGAGGCTCCGCGGCGATGCCGGCGTCGGTCAGCAGCTGCAGGTAAGCCTCACGGGTGTGATGCAGGCGGTTGACGCGCAGCCACATCGGCGGCTTCTGGTTATTGGCGTCGACGATCTGTTGCCAGTTGGCGGGATAAGCCTGTTGGATGCGTTTCAGCAACCAGCCCGGGTGCAGGTAGCGGCTGTCATTGTTGGCGGCGCGCTGCAGAAGTTCTTCCTGCTGGCGCTGGAATTGCCGCAAGACGCCGTTAATCAAACCTTTCAACTGTGGGCGTTTCAGCGCCACCGCACCTTCCACGGTTTCTGCGAGTACGGCGTGCGCCGGGATACGGGTATACAGCAGCTGATACAAGCCGACCATCAGCAAATAGTGAAGTGTACGTTGCTTGCCGGTCAGCGGTTTGGCCATTAATTGCTGAATGCACCATTCGAGCTGCGGCAGTACGCGTAACGTGCCGAAGCACAGTTCCTGCAGCAACCCGCGGTCTTTATCGCTGATGGAGGTTTGCAGCGCCGGCAGGACAGTACTCAGTGACTGCCCTTGATCCAGCACCTGGCCGATGGCTTTGGCAGCGATGCTGCGGAGATTGTAATTATTTTTCATAGGCTGAAGCTGATAACGATCGGCATTAAGAAAATAACGGCCCGGCGATGAACGGCCGGGCAGTGGGGTGACTTACAGCCGGTTACCCGGGGTAAACCATTCACGACGTGAATTTAACAGGTCTTGCGCCGACATCGGTTTCTTGCCGGCGGGCTGCAGTTGGATCAGATTGAGGATACCGTCGGCGGTCGCCACCTGAATGCCGTGCTTGTCGGCATGGACAACGGTGCCCGGCTCCGCGTTGGCGCTTTCCGCCATAACGCTGGCCTGCCACACTTTCACCGGTTGCTCATCGATGGTGAAGTAGCTTATCGGCCAAGGGTTGAAGGCGCGGATGCAACGCTCCAGCTGTGCGGCGGACAGTGTCCAATCCAGGCGAGCTTCTTCTTTGCTCAGCTTCTCGGCGTAGGTGACCTGCGACTCGTCCTGCACTTCGCGGGTGGCGCTGCCGTCGGCCATTTGGCGCAGCGTCGTCAGCATGCTCTGCGGGCCGAGCTGCGCCAGCTTGTCGTAGAGGCTGGCGCTGGTATCGCTGCTCTCAATCGGGCAGGCGATCTTGTGCATCATGTCACCAGTATCGAGACCGACATCCATCTGCATAATGGTCACGCCGGTTTCGCTGTCACCGGCCCAGAGCGAACGCTGGATCGGCGCCGCGCCGCGCCAGCGAGGCAGCAGCGAACCATGTACGTTGATGCAGCCAAGACGCGGCATATCCAGCACCGCTTGAGGCAGAATCAACCCGTAGGCCACCACCACCATCACGTCGGCGTTGAGATCCGCCACCAGACGCTGGTTCTCTTCAGGGCGTAGCGATTTAGGCTGAAATACCGGCAATTGGTGTTGTTCGGCCAGCATTTTGACCGGGCTGGGCGTTAGCTTGTTGCCGCGGCCTGCCGGACGGTCGGGTTGAGTGAATACGCCGACAATCTGGTGCTCAGATGACAACAGCGCGTCAAGATGACGCGCTGCGAAGTCTGGTGTTCCGGCGAAAATAATCCGTAAAGAGTCAGACACGTTGATTTCCTGATCGGTTAGGCGCGGGCTTGAAGCTTGGCCATTTTTTCCAGTTTCTGACGAATGCGCTGACGCTTGAGCGGCGACAGGTAATCGACGAACAGTTTACCCATCAGGTGATCCATCTCGTGCTGGATGCAGATTGCCAGCAGATCGTCCGCTTCCAGCTCGAAAGGTTTGCCTTCGCGATCCAGCGCGCGGATCTTCACCTGCGCGGCGCGTGGCACCAGCGCACGCTGCTCGGGAATGGAAAGACAGCCTTCCTCGATGCCGGTTTCGCCGCTCTTTTCCAGCAGCTCCGGGTTGATCAGCACCAGGCGCTGATCGCGATTCTCGGAGACGTCGATCACGATAATGCGCTGATGGATATCCACCTGAGTCGCAGCCAGGCCAATGCCTTCCTCTGCGTACATGGTTTCAAACATATCATCCACGATGCGCTGGATATCTGCATTGACTTCTTTTACCGGCGCTGCGACTTTGCGCAGACGCTCGTCTGGGAAATGTAATACCTGCAAGACTGACATATATCTTTAGATCTGTATCCGAGTAATGAACGAGGTTTAACCTCTATTCTAGACATTTCCCGACCTGATTGACAGCATTGCGCACCAATTGCTCAGATTGGCAATACCACCGTTTTTGCTGAGGGAACAGACGATGCGGCCGGAAGAGATCGCTTTACGGATGCGGGGAGTCACGGGGCTACAGACCGTCGTGGCCAGTCGGCTCGTGCGACAGTTATCGCAAATGAGTGGCGAGCCTCGCCGCGTGTTGCATGAGCTGGGATTGAACGAACGGCAGCAGGCACAGTTCAACCGGGTGGATCCCGTCTATCTGGCGGCCACCCTGCGTTGGCTGGAGGAGCCGGCGCACCGTATGCTGAACTATGGGGCGGCCGGCTATCCTGAAAACCTGGCTCAGATCGACGACGCGCCGCTGTTTCTGCTGATCAAGGGCGATCCTCGGGTGCTGTTGCAACCTCAGCTCGCTATGGTCGGCAGCCGGCAGTTCAGCCATTACGGCGAGCGTTGGGCGAACCATTTCGCCGAGGAGTTGGCGCGTTGCGGTTTCACCATCACCAGCGGTTTGGCGATCGGCATCGACGGCATTTGCCATCGTGCGGCGCTGGCGGCCGATGGCTGCACGATTGCGGTGTTGGGCAGCGGGCTGGGCAATATCTATCCGCGCCGGCACCGCCGGCTCGCGGAGCAGATAGTCGAGCAGGGCGGCGCCGTGATTTCGGATCATTTAGTTACCGATTTGCCTCTGGCCGACCATTTCCCACGCCGTAACCGCATTATCAGCGGGCTCAGCCTGGGGGTTCTGGTCATAGAAGCTTCGCTGCGCAGCGGTACCCTGGTGACGGCTCGCTACGCGTTGGAGCAGGGGCGTGAGGTGTTCGCCTTGCCAGGGCCATTAGGAAACCCGATGAGTGAGGGGACGCATGGGTTAATCCAGCAGGGCGCACATCTGGTCACCGGGCCGAAAGATATCGCCGAATTGCTGGGAAGCGGCCTTCAATGGCTGTCACTGAACGAAAATACAACTATTTGTGCGTCGCAGGCTGAAGTTGAATTGCCATTTGGCGATGTGTTGGCTAACGTAGGAGATGAGGTGACACCTGTTGACGTCGTCGCTGAACGTGCCGGCCAACCTGTGCCAGTGGTGGTAATCAAGTTACTCGAGCTGGAGTTAGCAGGGTGGATCGCAGCTGTACCCGGCGGCTATGTCCGAATAAGGAGGGCAAGCCATGTTCGACGTACTCATGTACTTGTTTGAAACTTATATCCACAATGAACCAGAGATGCGCGTCGATCAGGATCAACTGACCGATGATCTCGCTCAGGCGGGGTTTCATCGGGATGATATCTACAACGCGTTGAATTGGCTTGAGAAGTTGGCTGACCTGCAAGAGGGTCAAAATGCCCCTTACTTTATGGATGCCGATCCGCTGGCAATGCGGATCTACACCGAAGAAGAAGGTGCACGTCTGGACGCCGGCTGCCGTGGTTTTCTCCTGTTCCTGGAACAGATTCAGGTATTGAACCTCGAAACCCGTGAAATGGTTATCGACCGCGTTATGGCTTTGGATAATGCGGAATTCGATCTCGAAGATCTGAAATGGGTCGTGTTGATGGTGCTGTTTAATATCCCCGGATATGAAAGCGCCTATCAGCAAATGGAAGAACTGTTGTTTGAAGTGAACGAAGGTTATCTGCATTGAGCCGATAACGCGCATAGAAGACGTTATGACAAAAAACGCGATTTTTGCCGCCAGGCAAAATGAACCCTGTCCGGAATGCGGGGCCGAACTGGTGATCCGTAGCGGTCGCCACGGCCCCTTCCTCGGCTGTTCCCAGTACCCTAAATGCCAATATATTCGGCCGCTGAAAACGCAGGCCGATGGACATATCGTTAAGGTCTTGGATGGGCAACAGTGCCCGAAATGTCAGGCGACGTTGGTGCTGCGCCAGGGGCGCTATGGCATGTTTATCGGCTGCAGCGATTATCCGCAGTGCGATCACACTGAAGTGATCGATAAGCCTGACGAAACCGCCATTACCTGTCCGCAATGCGGCCAAGGCAAACTGCTGCAGCGCAAGTCGCGTTACGGCAAAGTTTTTCATTCCTGCGATCGTTACCCGGAATGCCAGTTTGCCCTCAATGTTAAACCTGTCGCCGGTGAGTGCGCCTATTGCCATTATCCGCTGCTGATGGAAAAGCGCACGGCAAAAGGCCCCGTCCTGTGCTGTGCCAGCAAGCTGTGCGGAAAACCCGTCGCGACTACAGAATAATCACATCATGAACTCAGAATTAAGCCCGAACCTTTTATCTATCATCGATGCTTTGCATCAACAGCAGGTGATTGCGTATCCCACAGAAGCCGTATTCGGCCTGGGTTGCGATCCCGACAGCGAGCAGGCGGTCAATGCATTGCTGGCGCTGAAACAGCGGCCGTGGGAAAAGGGGCTGATTTTGATCGCCGCCGACTATGCACAGCTTAAGCCTTATATCGACGACAGTGCACTCAGCGAACAGCAGCGCACGACGATGTTTGCCAGCTGGCCTGGGCCGGTAACCTGGGTTTTGCCCGCTAGGCCGGAGACGCCGCGTTTGCTGACCGGACGCTTCAGCTCGCTGGCGGTGCGCGTCAGCGATCATCCGTTGGTGCAGCAGCTGTGTCGGCAGTACGGCAAGCCGCTGGTGTCGACCAGCGCCAATCTCAGTGGGCTGGAGCCATGCCGCAGTGCGGATGAGGTCACGCGGCAGTTCGGCGAAGCTTTCCCGGTATTGCGTGGCAAGGTGGGTGGCCGTCTTAATCCTTCCGAAATCAGAGACGTTCTGACCGGCGAACAGATCCGTCAGGGCTAGAGGTAATGGGCATGGAGAAGTTTGCGGTATTTGGCAACCCTATCGGCCACAGCAAGTCGCCGCGAATTCATGCGCTGTTTGCTGCCCAGACCGGCATTGAGCATCCTTATGGGACGGTGTTGGCGCCGTTAGACGGTTTTGAAACCAGCCTGCAGGCGTTTATCCGCGCCGGAGGGCTGGGGGCGAACGTCACGGTGCCTTTCAAGGAGCGTGCTTATTCGGCCGCTTCTGAGCTGAGCGAGCGCGCAGCGATGGCCGGTGCGGTCAACACCCTGAAGGTATTGCCTAATGGCGAGCTGTTGGGGGATAACACCGACGGCATCGGGTTGCTGACCGATCTACAGCGTCAGCAATTGATCCGGCCGCAGGATCGCATCCTGCTGGTGGGCGCCGGCGGCGCAGCGCGCGGCGTGATCCTGCCGCTGCTGTCTTTCGGCTGTCGGCTAACGATCACCAACCGCACCTTCAGCCGAGCCCAGGCGTTGGCAGACGCTTTTCGGCATCTGGGGGAGATCTCGGCGACGCCGATGGATCAATTGGATCAGCAAGCGTTCGAACTGGTGATCAATGCGACGGCGTCCGGCATCAGCGGAGAGATCCCGGCGTTGCCGGCGGGCGTAGTTAATGCACACACTCGTTGCTATGACATGTTCTATCAGCAGGGCGCTACGCCATTCCTGGCCTGGGCGCAGCAGCAGGGGGCAACGGAATATGCCGATGGGTTGGGCATGCTGGTGGGGCAGGCGGCGCATGCTTTCCTGCTTTGGCATGGAGTGATGCCAGAGATTGAGCCGGTATTGCGCCAGTTGCGCAGCGAACTGGCGGCATAAATCCTGCCCCGTTCTCTTTATTTATAGAGAACGGGGTTCCCGTCAGATGTCTTCCGACAGGTATTCATCTTTCCAGCGTACATAGTTGTTCGAAGAATAAAGCAATCCTTCCAACTCGGCGGCGGTCAACGGCCTAACCTGGCGTGCCGGGCTGCCCATATAGAGATAGCCGCTGACCAGGCGTTTGCCCGGCGGCACTAAACTGCCGGCGCCAATCATCACGTCGTCTTCTACTACTACACCGTCCAGCAGGATCGATCCCATACCGACCAGCACCCGGTTGCCGATGGCGCAGCCGTGCAGCATCGCTTTATGGCCTACGGTCACGTCTTCTCCAATCAACAGGGGATAACCGTCGGGGTTATGTTCGGAGCGGTGAGTCACATGCAGTACGCTGCCGTCCTGTATATTGCTGCGTGCGCCGATCTTTACCGCATTGACGTCGCCCCGAATGGCGACCAGCGGCCAGATGCTGACGTCATCCGCCAGATCGACGTCGCCGATGACGACGCTGGAAGGATCGATCAAGACGCGCTGACCGAGTTTGGGGGTGTATTGAAGATAAGAACGTACTGCATCGGACATGGTGCTTGCCTCACGTCGGGATCATATTTACCGGCAATACTAGACTCTGGCGATGGAATTACAACCAATCGCAGCGCCGGATCCTGCGGAAAATGGCCCTGATCGCACAAGATCCACTCGGAAGGGCTGAAAAGTGTGCAAACAGAAAGAAAAGATCAAAAAAGGGGTTGTGCAAAAAACTCGGATCCCTATAATGCGCCTCCATCGACACGGCGCAAGTGATTCACTTCACACAGCGGCCGGGAAGAAAGAGAAAAAATCCTGAAAATTAGGGTTGACTCTGAAAGAGGAAAGCGTAATATACGCCACCTCGAGTTAGCAAGCGAAAGCGCCTAACTCACTGCTCTTTAACAATTTATCAGACAATCTGTGTG
>NZ_CAJCKE010000045.1:0-25596 GCF_903970925.1 Serratia sp. ME47
TGAGCCAAGGACACCCCTATGACCCCCGATTTGTTATTGCGCATTCTGTTAACCGGCGCCGGCGCCACCCTCTGCATGGATTTGTGGGCGTTGCTGCTGAAGCGGCGCTTCGGCATCCCTTCCCTCGATTACGCGCTGGTGGGCCGCTGGTTTCTCGGCATGTTCGACGGCCGCTGGTTTCACGCCACCATCGTCACGGCGCCGCCGCGCCAGGGGGAGAGAGCAATCGGTTGGATATTGCATTACGCCATCGGCTTGGCGTTCGCCTTTATCCCGCTCGGTTTGGCGGGCATCGAGTGGTATGCGGCGCCGGAACCGCGCATCGCGCTGCTGAGCGGCTGGCTGAGCCTGGCGGCGCCGTTTCTGGTGATGCAGCCCGCACTGGGCTTTGGCGTGGCGGCGGCGAAAACCGCCAGCCCGCGCAGAGCGCGGCTCCTCAGCCTGCTCACCCACACGGTGTATGGGCTGGGCCTGCTGATCGCCGCCCGATTGTTGGCGACGTTCTGCGCCTGAATGGGCTACAGCAACGTGGAAATATCGAGGTAGTGCGCCAGTTCGCGCTGCTCCGCGCGCGGCAGATACGGAATTTCACCCAGCAGCGGCGCGGAAATGCGCTGCTGCAGCGCCGTGATGGTTTCGGCATAGTGTGCCAACCCCGGATTGATGCGGTTGGCCACCCAGCCCAGCAGCGGCAGGCCGTCGTTGATGATCGACTGCGCGGTCAGCAGCGCGTGGCTGACGCAGCCCAGTTTGATGCCCACCACCAACACCACCGGCAGTTGCTCCTGCACCACCCATTCGGCGTACGGCCGCAGATCGTTCATCAGCACGCGCCAGCCGCCGCTGCCCTCCACCACCACCGTATCGGCTTTGGCGGACAGATCGCGCAGGCCGCTGCTCATCAGGCCGTAGTTGATGTCCTCGGTGGCATGCGCATGAAACACCTCATCCAGACAGGTGATGGGATTGATCTCCTCATAGCACAGCGGCAAGGTGGAAGATGCCTGCAACACCAAAGCGTCTTTATTGCGGATGCCCTCGCTGGTTTCCTGGCAGCGCGCGGCGATCGGCTTGTAGCCCGCGACCGAGCGGCCATCGGCGGCCAGCGCCTGCATCAACCCGCGGGAAACCACGGTTTTACCGACGTCGGTATCCGTGCCTGTCACAAATAAACGCTTCAACATGAATAAAATGCCCCAGAATGCCCCGTTAACAATGTATCGCCGCACCGGCGGCGAAGAAGTCTTTCGGAAAAATTCTAGGGGATGCTGCCGCGTAGGGGCTTGAGGTAGCTCAATCTTTTGCAGGATTAATAAGAAGTTCTGATGTTAGCCTTGCAGCAGCTGCACCAGCAATGAACCATTGTACAGCGCCTCTTTCACCAGCGCCGCGCCGGGCATGGTGCCCTGATTGAAGAACTGCGTGGATTCGACCTTGACCTGCTCGCTGTAGGCCGGCAGCGCCTGTTGGCGAATGCAGGAGGCGATGGCCGGGTGCAGGATCTCCGCCGCGCGGTTGAGCGGCGAGCCCACCAGGATCTTCTCCGGATTGAACAGGTTGACCATGATAGCCAGAATGCGCCCCACGCTGTGGCCGACGCCGAGAATGATGTCCCGCGCCAGCTGATCGCCCGCCAGCGCGGCGTCGCACAGCGATTCGACGGTCAGCGGCGCGCCGTGCAGGCAGGAGCTCATCGAGCCGCTCAGCCGCTGCTGGGCGATCTCCAGCATGTTCTCGATGCTGGCCACGGTTTCGAGACAGCCGTGGTTGCCGCAGTAGCAGCGTTTGCCGTAGGGATCGACCTGGGTGTGGCCGATCTCCACCACGCTGTGGCTGCCGGCGTGCAGCACGTGGCCGCCGGTGATCACCCCGGCGCCGACGTTGTGGTCGATCACCACCTGAATCACGTTCTGGCTGCCGCGCGAGGCGCCGTACAGCGCCTCGGCCATGGTCCAGGCGCTGATGTCGTGCTGCAGGTAAACCGGCAGGCCGGTGCGGGTTTCCAGCGCCGGGCCGAGCGGCATCTCCAGCACGTCGTAAAACGGCATGCGGTGCACCACGCCGGACTGCACGTCGATCATGCCCGGCAGCGTAATGGCGATCGCCGTCAACCGTTCCAGCTTGCTTTGATGGCGAATAAAGAATTGATCGACTTCGGTCAGGATGCGTTTCAGCAGCGGTTCGGGATCTTCGGCCGCCAGCGGCAGCAGCTCTTCCACCACCAGTTTGCTGCTCAGATCGCGCAGCGCCAGCGTGATGCTGCCGCGGCTGATGCGGGCGGACAGGTAGTGCCAGGCCTCGGTGTCCAGCACCAGCCCCACCGCCGGGCGGCCCCGGCTGCCGATTTCCTGGTACTCGGTTTCCTTGACCAGATGGGCTTCCAGCAGTTCGCGCACGATCTTGGTGATGCTGGCGGGCGCCAGCTGTGCGCGTTTTGACAGTTCGATGCGCGAAATCGGGCCCAGTTGATCGATTAGCCGATAAACCGCCCCCGCATTGGTCTGTTTGATTTGATCAATATGCCCAGGCTGCCCAACCGCAATCACAAACCGGCTCCTACTATTTTTCGCGCTTCTAAATAAAGACTAGGGGTTATGGTGGGGCTTTTGTCATACAGCGTCAACTATTTGATTCGTTATGTGATTTGCTGCACAAATTCCTCGCAATTTCAGCGCGAATTGATTTTTATTTGCCCAATCTCAACGTCATTTCAGCATCAACGCCATCAGCGCCTGCGCCGCGGCGGTCAGCGGCCGTCGGCGGTGATGCACCAGCCACACTTCGGTCGTGGCGTCCGGCTCCGCCAGCGGCAAATAACGCACGCCGTCCACCCGCACCCGGGCGAAAGACGCCGGCAGAATCGAGACCCCCAATCCGGCGGAGACCAAACCGATGATGGTCATCGCTTCCCCCACTTCCTGAGTGATATACGGGGTAATGCCGGCCTTGCCGAGCAGCAGCAGAATTTCGTCATACAGCGCCGTGCCCACTTCGCGCGAGAAGAACACGAACGGCTCCTGCGCCAGGTGTTGAAAACGCAGCGCGCCGCCGGGCGTTTCCGCCAGCGGATGCCCCTCCGGCACCACCGCCACCAGCGGTTCGCGCAGCAGCAGCTGATAGTGCAGCGCTTCCGGCAGCCGCGTGTTGCGCATCACCCCCAGATCCAGCTCACCGTTCAGCAGCGGTTCGATCTGCTGTTTGGTGTTGATTTCGCGCATCTTGATGTGCACCTGCGGAGAATGCTGACGGAAAGCGCGCAGGCTGCGCGCCACCACGCCGATAAACGGTGCGGAAGAGGTAAAGCCGATGGTCATTTCCCCCAGTTCGCCGCGATCCAGGCGCGCCGCCTTTTCCGCCGCGCGGCCGACCTGATCGAGCACCTGATAGGCTTCTTTAAGGAACATCTCCCCGGCCTGCGTCAAGCTGACGTTTCGGTTGTTGCGCGCCAGCAGCCGCGCGCCGACCATGTCCTCCAGCGCCTGGATTTGCTGGCTGAGCGGCGGCTGGGAGATACGCAGCCGCTCCGCGGCGCGGCCAAAATGCAGCTCTTCCGCCACGGCGATAAAGTAACGCAGGTGTCTTAACTCGATATTCATATTTAAAAAGTCTTAATTGTAATTATTAATATATTAGACAAAAAAATCGCCGCTCCCTATCATTTTGTTATCTGCAAAGTGTCTGTTTATCTCCCCGAAGTTCGGTAAGGAAACGCTGTGACAACCCCTGTGCGTTCTACGGCCGTAATGCCGTCGACGCTGGCCGCCAACGATGACGCGGCCGCTGCGCCAAAAGTAAAACGCTCCACCCTCAACAACAAACTCCCCTATATCGAACGCGGCACGCCGCAGTTTATGCGCGTAACGCTGGCGCTGTTTTCCGCCGGGCTGGCGACCTTCGCGTTGCTTTACTGCGTGCAGCCGATCCTGCCGGTGCTGTCGCAAGATTTCGGCGTCTCGCCGGCCGAAAGCAGCCTGTCGCTCTCGGTCTCTACCGGCCTGCTGGCGATCGGCCTGATGTTCACCGGGCCGCTGTCCGACGCCATCGGCCGCAAGTCGGTGATGGTGGTGGCGCTGTTGCTGGCGGCAGTCTGCACGCTGATTTGCGCCTTTATGACCAGCTGGCACGGCATTTTGCTGATGCGCGCGCTGATCGGCCTGTCGCTGAGCGGCGTGGCGGCGGTCGGCATGACCTATCTCAGCGAAGAGATCCATCCCAGCTTCGTCGCCTTCTCGATGGGGTTGTACATCAGCGGCAATTCGATCGGCGGCATGAGCGGCCGCCTGGTGACCGGGGTGTTGACCGACTTCTTCTCCTGGCGCGTCTCGCTCGGGGTCATCGGTTTGTTCGCCCTCGCCGCCGCCTTCATGTTCTGGCGCATTCTGCCCGCTTCGCGGCATTTTCGCGCCAGCTCGCTGCGCCCCCGCACGCTGCTGATCAATTTCAAACTGCATTGGCACGATAAGGGGCTGCCGCTGCTGTTCGCGGAAGGCTTTCTGCTGATGGGCAGCTTCGTCACCCTGTTCAACTACATCGGTTATCGCCTGCTGGCGGATCCTTATCATCTGAGCCAGGCGATCGTCGGCCTGCTGTCGGTGGTCTACCTCACCGGTTCCTACAGCTCGCCCAAGGCCGGCGCGCTCACCTCGCGCTTCGGGCGCGGCCCGGTGCTGCTGGCGTCGATCGTGATTATGCTGATCGGGATTCTGATTACCGCGTTGCCGCAGG
This sequence comes from Serratia sp. ME47, assembly GCF_903970925.1. Taxonomy (NCBI): domain Bacteria; kingdom Pseudomonadati; phylum Pseudomonadota; class Gammaproteobacteria; order Enterobacterales; family Yersiniaceae; genus Serratia; species Serratia sp. ME47. The sequence goes on from NZ_CAJCKE010000045.1 coordinate 4,726, forward strand.
TGCCGGCGATCTTTATCGGCATGATGCTGTTCACCGCCGGTTTCTTCGCCGCCCACTCGGTGGCCAGCAGCTGGATCGGCCGCCGTGCGCGCCGCGCCAAAGGCCAGGCGTCGTCGCTGTATCTGTTCTGTTATTACGTCGGCTCGAGCGTGGCCGGGACCCTCGGCGGCGTGTTCTGGCACAGTTTCGGCTGGAATGGCGTGGCGGCGTTCATCAGCCTGATGCTGTTGCTGGCGCTGCTGGTGGTGCATTACCTGAAGCGCCTGCCGGAAGCGGCGCGCCTGTGAATAAAAAAGCCGCAGTGGATTACCGCGGCTCGCTATGCCAATGCCGGTGATTATTGACCGGTTTTCCAGCGGGTGCGCAGGTACTCCACGGCCTTATCCGTTTGCGGCTCGGTCAGATAACGTTGCCGGAACAGGATGGTTCCCCCCATCCCCGGCAAGCTCTCGTTGAGATCCAACTGCCTTTTCAGCTCGGGAACGCCGCCGTCGACGGTCCATGCCGGTTCGCTCGCCGATGGCGTGCCCACTTTATACAGCGCCACCCCGGCATAAAGCCGAACCGGCGTGTCTTTCACCACCTCGGCCCACCAGTTGGCCAGCACGTCATAGCGAACTATTTCACGATCGAAAGGCCAGTACAGCTGCGGTGCGATGTAGTCGAGCAGCCCCAGTTTGACCCACTGGCGCGTATCGGCATAGGCCGCATCGTACGATGGCGCGCCGGCCTGAGTCGCCGAGCCGGCGGGATCGTCCGCTTTGTTTCGCCAGACGCCCGCCGGGCTGACGCCAAACGCGACAGCGGGCTTTAGCGCCCTGACGGTGGCTGAAACCTGTTTTATCAATTGCAGCGTGTTGTCTCTTCGCCAACTGGCCTTGTCTGCAAACCCTTTGCCATATTCGCGATACGTCTTTTCATCATCCAGCGGCGATTGCGGCGTCTCATAATAGAAATAATCGTCAAATTGAATGCCGTCGACGTCATAGTTTTTGACGACTTCAGCCACCACGCCGGTGATCCAGTTGCGCACGTCGGGTAAGCCAGGATCGAGCGCAAAGCGGTCGTTGGCCGTACGTATCCAGTCGGGATGCAGCGCATAGACGCTGGCCGGCGGGGACTGCAGCGTTTGATTAAGCGCATCAATCGTTTGCTGCCGGGTATTCATGGAAACCCGATAAGGATTCAGCCAGGCGTGCACTTTGATGCCACGCCGGTGCGCTTCTTTCAGCATAAAGGCCAGCGGATCGTAACCCGGATCCTGGCCCACGGTGCCGGTCAAGACCTCCGACCAGGGCAAGATGTCAGAACGCCACAGGGCCGTTCCGTCCGGTTTAACCTGAAAATACACCGTGTTAATCCCGGTTTTCACCATGTCGTCCAGTGCGTCCGTCAGTGCCTGCTGCTGCAGGCGAATTCGCTCTGGCGCGGTCTCCGCTTTCAGGGAGGCCGCCGGCGGCCAGTCCAGCCCCATGACGGTGGCCAGCCAGATGCCCCGCATCGGTGTGACCGGCGGTGCAGGCTGCGGAGGCTTTTCCGGCTCAGGGGGTTTGGCGCATCCGCTCACGCCCAGCATGGCTGCCATCAACAGCCATCCGCCTAGTTTTGTTGCGCCTGTCGGCATAAATGTTCTCCTTCCGTGAGTGACGGTTATCCCATGTCGTATCGTGCAGAGCAAGAAACCGCCCGCTTTATCAACGCTATCCCGCGACCGGCGTCGCCCTTTCTGACGACGCCGGTACTTGTCCCATTACCAGCTCAGCCCCGTCCCGCGAGGGAACGCCACCTTGCCCGTATTGGTTTCCTCATCGTAGTCATGCCAGGTGTTGACCGGCAGTTTTCCGTGCGGTGTGATTTTCCCCGTCAGCACCTGTGCCAGAGATATCATCGAGGGACCGCGCCATACGCCGCTGTCATACCCGTAGTAAGAATAGGTGGCGACGGCTGCATCCACGTCTGCGGCATAGTTCACGATATCGTAAGGCGCGCGCAATGAGAGGTGAACGCGTTTTTTCCCCTGCTCGGCGGCGTATTTCAACCAGCCCGGGTAAGGGCTGCTGTCATTACCCGATCCAGTGGCAGCGGTAACGACACCATCCTGCTCGGCAGGCGTAAAGCGGGTCGAAAGCGTGCCGAGCAGGAACACGTCGCAATCGGCAATATGCGCCCTGATTTGGGCATCGCTCAGTTCCGTTTCCTTCGCGGCAACGACGTTCTGGTAGCCCTCCTGCGCCATCACGTTAGCGATGCCTTTGGCCTGCTCACCCCACGGGGTCAGGATAAAATAGCGCAGCGCCTTGTCTTTCAACGGCAGCAGGCTGTGGCGGTTAATGACCACGGTAATGGAGCGATCGGCGATGCGTTTTTCCAGCTTATGCGCTGAGGACGAAACGCTGCTGGAACAAGGGGCCTCGCGATGCCCCATCAGGTGATGGCGTAATTTGAGGCGCAAAATGCGCTCGACCGAAGCATCGATATCGGCCTCGCTGAGATGCCCTGTTTTCACCCGGTCCGCAAGGTAACGAATCAGGTCCGGCAGCAGGTTAGCCTGGGCCGGCGAAGCGATGCTGACAGGCATCAGGGCGATATCCACCCCGGCGGCAAAGACGTTTTCAGCCGCCCCTTGCTGGCTGAAATGCTCGGCAATCGCACCCATATCCAGCGCATCTGAAATCGTTACGCCGGCATAACCCAGCTCATCGCGCAGGATGCGGGTCTGAATTTCATGCGACATGGTGGCCGGCACCGTGATTTTTTCGCCGCTGCGGGTGTCGATCTGGCGGTTATCCAGCGCGGGGTACTGAATATGCGCGGTCATGACCATGTCCGGCGCCGCACAGCGGTCAATGGCCTGTTTGTAAGGCGCGATATCGATGGCAAACGCCTCTTCCCGCGTACGGTCGACGCGCGGCAAACCGGTATGCGAGTCGGTGGAGGTGCTGCCATGGCCAGGGAAGTGTTTGTAAGCGGTGATAAGCCCTTGCTGCTTCATCCCCGCCACCATTTTCTCGGCCAGGTGGGAAACGGCGTTCTTATCATCGCTGAAAGCGCGAACGTTAATCACCGGGTTGAACGGGTTGGTGTTGACGTCCACAACCGGTGCAAAGTTGGTATTGATATGCAACGCGCGCATATCCTCGGCCATCAGTTTGCCCTGTTCAACGGCGAGCTGTTTATCGGCGCCGCCCTCAATCGCCGCGGCGAGCGCCATATTGCCGGGGAATGAGGCATAGTCGCCGCGCGGCAGCCGGAAAACGTTACCGCCCTCGTTATCCGTGCCAATGAACAGGCGGATGCCGGCGTGGGTTTTCATCGCGGCATACCAGGCCGTTAACGTATTGATCTGCTGCTTATCTTTCAGATTATTGGCAAACAGGATCACCCCGCCCACATGGTTATCGGTGATCAGCTTGCCAATGGCTTCATCGGGAACGGTCATATCCTGATTGCTGCTACCGTTCCGATCCCAGTAGCGAAAATCCAGCATGATTTTTTGCCCGATCTTCTCTTCCAGCGTCATGTTTTTGACTTTCTGTTTAATATCCACAGTAAACCTCCTGTTAAAGCACCCGTTAATGACAGAAGAAAAGATAACCCCAAGGGCTCATAGCGTCCTGCCATTCTGTTTGTTCCAGCGTTTGGACAACGGCAAACGGGAAATGGATTAAACAGAAGACAAACGAACAGCAAAAATCCGTCATTGAATCAAAACACTACGCATACCGGGTATATTGCGTGCCTGCTGCCAGAGACCGCTATGGCGCATTTTCTGCTGGTAAGTCGGGTACCGGTGAAGAGAAAAATCCACGGTGGTGTGCCGTGGATTTTCTCCTGATACCATTGAGTAGACTTTAGCGTTTGAATATATTTTTATCTAACCTCTATTTCATAACTTTTAAAGAACCCCTTACCGCGGTACATTGTTCCCAGGGTGAATCCTGACACCTCAACAGTAACCTTCCCCTTTCCATTCGGAGTTCCGTAAATAATAATATTATGAAAATCCTCATCCTTTTGAACTCTCTCACCAAATTTTCGATAATTAACCTTTGGCTTCCATTCCAGCCCTGAGTTTTCAGGTGTTATAATCACTCCTGTACTACGGCGATTTAAAGCCCCACCTGATATTTTTAGCATTTCCATATAGGGATAGCCAACAACCGCATCCGATAGTTGTTCAGGTGTGACCGTAGGTGTTGGATTGCCACACCCAACCAACACAAACAACAGAATAAAAATAGCCTTATTCATATTAAATTACCTTTTCAAATACAAGTGCTCCAAATGTATGCTTTAGAACATACTCTAATGTTTTCTTTCACCTGATCCTTAACATTACCCCACGAGAAGGCTTTGAAATTTACTATTTCGTCAAGACTAGTGTTTGGTGTTATGCTTTTATCATTGTCATCATGAATTGGTCCTTCCCAAACTACCCAGTGGTTTTTAGCAGACGAATCCTGAATACCATAGTCAGCAAACATTCCTGCGGAAATCAATGAAACAACTGTACAACCTTGAGTTATATATTTATTTAACATTAATATATCTTGAAAACTTGAATGGGATAATCCTACATTACTGAAAATATTTTTATATCCGACTTTCTCAAACCAAGCAGATAAACTCCACCAATCGGTAATACCTGCAACCTGGTCACTGATATCACTGTAACTCATAATGGTGTTTTCAGAGTCTCTCAAACTGGCTAACGTAATCCAATCCAACCCTGAAACTAATTGCCGACCTTTCTCATAGAAAAATCCAGATGGATGCTTACAACCTTCACTTGGGGATATCGCAAGTTGTCCGATTTTCGTTCGCCCATACAGCCATAGCTCTCTGGCAGATTGTTCATAGACATCAGGCCTATCTCTAAGCAAACAGTAAAATAACGCAGCAGGCCCACATAAACTTGTTCCCCCTTGATCGGGATAATCAAATTGGTTTAATCGCGTCATCATTTCAAAATCAAACTTACTTTTTACAAACGGATCATTAGGATTGCCTATAGGGTATTCTTTCGCAAAAAAAGGGCGTGGAGGTACTGTGATAGTGAGAAGAATAGTGTTTTCGCCCTCATTAGCGAGCTTGGTTTCCCCAGCAGTTTCGAAATAACAAGCATTTTCTCGCTTGTGCTCTGAACATGCTTTCCCAGAAATTAAATCGCCCAGAGTATACATTCGAAAAAACGGCTTGGCTAGTGCTGCATATATATTATTGAAATGCTTTCGATAAAGCATAATCTCAACCATGTAAATAGTCGTTAACGGATCATTCGTTTCAGAAGTTTGATGATATTGTGTTTCATAATTAGATTGAAAGACCTGTTTAAAAACCGGAGGAAGTAAAAAGTGTTTTTTCTTCACTGAATCCATTCGGTAGATCGCCAAGTCATACTGCAAATTTTTAATAGGTACATTTGAGGCGATTCTGGTATAAACCGAGTAGGTTGGCATAAAATTAATCCTTTAAAGTGTGAAAAATGGAGCTTTAGCCCCCATTCTTTATAAAAAAGACCAACTATAGTTAATGACTTCCCTCTTAACCACACATTATTCCGTAAAGAATTTCGATGTTATTAATTAAAAACCTTTCAGCAATTTTATATATTGATAGTGAACTCGATACGATAATTCATCTTCTAACGGATAGGAGTTCAATGTCAACAATGGATTAAGCTTTCCCTTTCCTTCCCCTGGCACGTCGGTCGTCCTTAAAGCCGCCCTATTTCCCCCTGGTAAGCCGGCCGGGCAGTTAAGCCGAATGTTGCCCCATTGCCGATGTTGCCCCCAGTCCGCTACTCTCCTATAGTATGTTGTAACTAAAATAGGGGCATATGATGAGCAAATACGATGTGATTGGCCGGATGAACGCCTGCTTTGTCGAACTGGAGCAAGCCCTCGGCGCATTGCAGCAGCAGATAACCCCGCTGCGGCTGCTGGCGGCGCGGGTGTTCAGCCTGCCGGAGGTAGAAAAAGGCCAGGAACATCAGGCCATTTCGCATATCGCGGTCGAGCAGCATGTGGGGCAAGCGGCGCGCGATCTGGCGCTGGAACACTATCAGCGGCTCTTCATCCACCATAACCGTGAGAATGTCAGCAGCAAGGCCGCCGTGCGCCTGCCCGGCGTCATCTGTCTGGCGGTGGAGCAACTGGAGTATCAGGCGCTGCAGGCGCAGCTGGCGCTGATCAACCGCCTGAAAGGCGAACTGGAGCAGATTATCACCGTCGATTCCGGCCTGGCGCCGGAGCAGCGTTTCGAATTCGTGCATACCCATTTGCACGGGCTGATTACCCTCAGCGCCTACCGCACCCTCACCGCCCTGACCAATCCCGACTCGGTGCGTTTCGGCTGGGCCAACAAGCACATCATCAAAAACGTCAAACGGGACGACATCCTGGCGCAGCTGGAGAAAAGCCTGAAAGCCGGCCGCGCGGTGCCGCCGCACAGCCGTGAACAGTGGGCCGCCCTGGTCAGCCGCGAGATAGACGATGTCAGCCGCCTGCCGCAGCATGCGACGTTGAAAATCAAGCGGCCGGTAAAAGTGCAGCCGATCGCCCGCGTGTGGTATCAGCAGCAGCAAAAACAGGTGCAACATCCCTGCCCGCTGCCGCTGATCGCCCTGTGTCAGGTTGAAAGCGGCGCTGCGGTGCCGAAGATCGGCGAACTGCTCAACTACGACGCCGACGCAGTAAAGCATCGCTACAAACCCGACGCCAGGCCGCTGCGGCTGCTGGTGCCGCGCCTGCACCTGTATACCGACGGCACTACTCGCTGAGGGCATATACCCGCAGGCGATGGCCGTCCGGATCCCGCGCCACAAAGGTGTAGCCGAATTCCATTTCGGTTGGCGTTTGCTCGATAGGCAGCCCGAGCTCGCGCCACTGGTTATAGCGCGCCTCCACTTCTTGCGGATCCTGGCATAAAAAGCCCAGTTCACCGCCGCCGCCGGTCAGCGTGGCGGCGGGTTTTACCCCCTGTTTGGCCCACATCCCGAGCTTGAAGCCGTTGTTGAGCACGAACAGGGCAAAGCCGGGAGAAAGCTCTACCGGCGCCTGCCCCAGCAGGCGTTGATAAAAGGCGGCGCTGTTGAGCGGGTTATCGACGTAAAGCAGGGTCATGCTGGGAAGGGTCATCGGTCTGTCCTCTGGGTGATGGGAACCGGTTGGTTCCCGATAGGCACAGACTAAAGGAGGCGACTGACAGTTTATGGCAGCAGCGTGTCGTTATTGTTCCGCAATGCCTTCGCTCAACCGCCACTCTTTCAACAGTCGCCGCCGGCCATGCGGATAACGCTGTTCAAGCGGCGTGGCGGCCTGAATGCGATCGAGGCGAAAATGACGAAAGGCCTGACGCAACTCACACCAGGCAACCAGCATCTGGAACTGGTCGAAAAAGCCCAGCGCAAAGGGCCACAGCAGGCGTTCGCTGCGCTGCCCCGCCAGGTCGAGATAGTCGATATGCAGCTTGCGCTCGCGGCGGATGCTGTCACGGATTAACACCCGCATCTCATCCGCCACCGGCGGCGACTGAGCCGGTGCGATAAGCAGCGTGTTGGCCTCCAGCTCCTCCCGCAGCGCCGTCGGCAGCACGTCGGCGATCTTGGCGAGCGCCTGGCCCGCGGCGCTCGCCAACTGGCTGTCGCCGCGGCGGCTGACCCAGCGCATGCCCAGCACCAGCGCTTCTATTTCCGCTTGCGAGAACATCAGCGGCGGCAGCATAAAACCGGGGCGCAGCACATAGCCGAGCCCCGCTTCGCCGACGATCTCCGCTCCCTGCTGCTGCAGCGTGGCGATATCGCGGTAAAGCGTGCGCATGCTGATGCCCAGCGTCTGCGCCAACGCATGGCCCGCCACCGGATAGCGGTGGCTGCGCAACAGCTGCATCAGATCGAGTAAACGTTGTGCGCGCGACATCTTAATTTCTCCATAAAAAAGGGGCTTACCTCAGTAAGCCCCCGGTTGCCTCACAGATCAATTATTTCTGCATGCTGCCGACCATCGCCTCCGGGCGCACCCATTCATCGAACTGCGCTTCGGTCAGATAGCCGAGCTTCAGCGCCGCGGCTTTCAACGTCAGCCCTTCCTTGTGCGCTTTCTTGGCGATTTCCGCCGCTTTGTCATAACCGATATGGGTGTTGAGCGCCGTCACCAGCATCAGCGATTCATTCAGCAACTGGGTAATGCGATCGCGGTTCGGTTCGATGCCCACCGCGCAGTGCTCGTTGAAGCCCTGCATACCGTCGGCCAGCAGGCGGATCGACTGCAGGTAGTTGTGGATCACCATCGGGCGGAACACGTTCAGCTCGAAGTTACCGGAAGCGCCGCCGATATTCACCGCCACGTCGTTGCCCAGCACCTGCGCGCACAGCATGGTCATCGCTTCGCACTGGGTCGGGTTGACCTTGCCCGGCATGATGGAGCTGCCCGGCTCGTTCTCCGGGATAGAAATCTCGCCGATGCCGCAGCGTGGGCCGGACGACAGCCAGCGCACGTCGTTGGCGATCTTCATCAGCGAAGCCGCCAGCCCTTTGAGCGCGCCGTGCCCCTGCACCAGCGCATCGCAGGTCGCCAACGCTTCGAACTTGTTCGGCGCGGTGACGAACGGCTGATGGGTCAACTCCGCCAGCGCTTTAGCGACGCGTACGGCATACTCCGGATGGGTGTTCAGGCCGGTGCCGACCGCCGTGCCGCCCAGCGCCAGCTCGGCGATGTGCGGGATGCTGTCTTCGATGTGTTTCAGATTGTGCGCCAGCATCGCCGCCCAGCCGGAGATTTCCTGGCCCAGGGTCAGCGGCGTGGCGTCCTGCAGGTGGGTGCGGCCGATTTTGACGATGTCGCGGTAGGCTTCGGCCTTGTCGCTCAGCGTCTTGTGCAGCACTTTCAGCTCGGGGATCAGGTGCTCGCGCAGCGCAATCACCGCCGCCACGTGCATCGCAGTGGGAAACACGTCGTTGGAACTCTGACTTTTATTGACGTCGTCGTTCGGATGCACCTTGCGCTCTTCACCGCGCACGCCGCCCAGCAGCTCGCTGGCGCGGTTGGCCAACACTTCGTTCATGTTCATGTTGGTCTGAGTGCCGGAGCCGGTTTGCCAGATGGACAGCGGGAACTGGTCGGCATGGCTGCCCGCCAGCACTTCGTCGGCAGCGTTGATGATGGCGGCGCCCCGCTCGGCCGGCAGCAGCCCCAGGTCCACGTTCACCTGCGCGGCGGCGCGCTTGGTCAACGCCAGCGCATGGATCAGCGCGGTCGGCATCTTTTCGGAGGAAATGCGGAAATGCGCCAATGAGCGCTGGGTCTGTGCGCCCCACAGCTTGTCGGCCGGTACTTCGATGGGGCCCATGGAGTCTTTTTCGATACGAACGCCTGCCATCATTGTCTCCTTAGCATAATTCCTAAAATTGTAGGGTTAGACCGACGCGCTACCCCCCGTCGGCACGCATTCCCAGTATAGTGACATAATAACTATTCGCATTAAGAGAGTTATCTCACAGCACGATTCATCTCTTTTACCCATTCATGACGCGGTTATTTGCCGTCGGTTAACCCGCGCCGAAATAAAGGCGAAGAAAGAACCGGGATAATAAATGCGGAGATGAAAATTAACGCGCGTGACGCGAATTAAAATTATTGATGCGCTGCGCCTGTAAGTGATTGAGTTCATCGATCCGCTGCTGTTGCAAATGATTGATCTCATCGTAGGCATCCTGCCGTTCGTTATGGCGATACGCCCCGGTCGCCACCGCGCCGGCGGTGAGCGCCAGCGGATGCGCCACGGGTGCAGTCACGGCGGGAAGCGCGACCGGTGCGGGCGCAACGACGATCGGCGCCGGCGTTATCACCACGGCGCGCGGGGCCGCGTAGGGATAGGTGACGATCACCGCCCCCTGAGCCGCCCCGGTGCAAAGCCCCAACAACAGCAACCATTTTTTCATGCAACAGACCTCTTGTTTCGTTAAATCGACTCGTTAACGGCTACGGTAAAGCGGTCTGTCGTTCAGGTTTAAGCTCGGCGTGTGATCGCCCGACTTGGCGCAAAAATAATAATAAGGGAATGGCTCAGAAGGTAAAAAATAAATTCCGCCGACATACTTTGACATGCCGATAAATAAATAATGACGTAGAAAGCCTGCGCTGTCGGCAATAATTTCTTTCCCTCCAATCTACGATCGATTGACGGATTTGCCGGGCCCTCTTGAGGCCGGTGCGCCATTTGAGACGCCGATCGTTATCACGCTATACTCTGGCCGCGTGGCCGGACGCAACCTTATCCGGCGTTGTTTTGATCGCGCCCATGAGGGTTCCTGCCGACACGGGCGTATGATGGTTGTCGGCACAGATGAAGCGAATCGTATAAAATCAGTAAGTTATTGCCATTAGTGCGGCAATGACGCAAAGGACGTTTATCGACATGCAAAAAATGACCAACGCGGTACAGAATTACGCCTGGGGCAGCCACGATGCGCTGACCCGTCTTTACGGCATCGCCAACCCGGATAATCAGCCGATGGCCGAGCTGTGGATGGGCGCGCATCCCAAGAGCCCTTCCCGCGTGCCCGGCGCCGATGGCGCACTGCGTTCGCTGCGCTTTCTTATCGATGAAGACCAGCCAAAGCAGCTGGGCGCTGACGTCGCCAGCCGCTTTGGCGAGTTGCCGTTCCTGTTTAAAGTGCTCTGCGCCGATCAACCGCTGTCGATCCAGGTCCACCCGAGCAAAGCGGCGGCCGAGATCGGCTTCGCGAAAGAGAACGCCGCCGGCATCCCGCTGAGCGCCGCCGAACGCAACTATAAAGATCCCAATCACAAGCCCGAGCTGGTCTTCGCCCTGACGCCGTTCCTGGCGATGAACGGCTTTCGCGAACTGGCCGATATCGTCTCCCTGCTGCAACCGATCGCCGGCGCGCACCACGATATCGCCACCTTCCTGCAGCAGCCGGACACTGCCCATCTGTCTACCCTGTTCGCCAGCCTGCTGACGATGAGCGGCGAGCAAAAGTCGCTGGCGCTCGGCGTGCTGAAAGCCGCGCTCAACAACCAGCAGGGTGAACCCTGGGATACCGTGCGCTTCATCGCCAGTTTCTATCCGGACGACAGCGGTCTGTTCTCACCGCTGCTGCTGAACGTGGTGCAGCTCGCGCCGGGCGAGGCGATGTTCCTGTATGCCGAAACGCCGCACGCCTATCTGAAAGGCGTGGCGCTGGAGGTGATGGCCAACTCGGACAACGTGCTGCGCGCCGGCCTGACGCCGAAATTTATCGACGTGCCCGAGCTGCTGGCCAACCTGCAGTTTCGCCCGCAGCCGGCTTCCGGCCTGCTGACCCAACCGGAGCGGCGCGGCAACGAACTGTTCTTCCCGATCCCGGTGGAAGATTTCGCCTTCTCGCTGCACGATTTGACCGCCGCGCCGCAGGCGCTCGCGCAACGGAGCGCGGCTATCGTGTTCTGCGTCAGCGGCGAAGCGACGCTGGAAAAATCCGGGCAGCGCCTGACGCTCAAACCGGGTGAATCCTGCTTTATCGGCGCCTTCGAATCGCCGGTCAACGTCAGCGGTAGCGGCCGTATCGCCAGGGTTTATAACCAACTGGCCTAACCGTTGATAAATTTCAGCAAATTGCTTGCTGAAAGCGAGAGCTGCCCCCACAATTAAACGCCTGCGGGCGTTTTTTGTCGGCCCACATTTGCCCCCTCCCTCGCAACGGAGGGTTATAAGAAAAAAGGATGAAACAGAGCTATGAAAAAATCGTTAGTCGCTGTCAGCGTCATTGTCGTTCTTGGCGCAGCATGGACCGGGGCATCCTGGTACACCGGGAAACAGATCGAGCAGCACATGGGCGAAGTCGTCGACAACGCCAACGGCCAACTGAAAGCCTACCTGCCGAAAGCCGGCGTCAAGCTGAGCTATGAAAATTACCAGCGCGGCCTGTTCAGCAGTAAAGTGCGTTATGTGCTGCGTTCCGACGGCACGGATACCAGCGAAAACGCGGCGCTGAAAGCCGGTGAAGAAGTGGCGTTCCTGGAAACCATCGATCACGGTCCGTTCCCGTTCGCGCAGCTGAAAAAATTCAACCTGCTGCCGAGCATGGCGTCGGTGCATACCGAGCTGGAAAACACCCCGGCGGTGAAAGGCCTGTTTGAAACCACCAAAGGCAAATCGCTGTTTACCGCCGATTCGCGCATCTCGTACAGCGGCGATACCGCGTCCACCATCGACTTTATCCCACTGGACTACCAGAAGGATAAATCTTCGCTGAAATTCAGCGGCGCCACCATTGACGCCGACGTGTCCCGCGATCTGAAAAAAATCGCGCTGGACGCCAACAGCGACACTATCGTGTTCGCCAGCCCGAACGAATTCGGCCAAAACGAGCAGATCACCTTCCAGGGCTTCAACCTGAAAGGCAACAGCAACGAAAGCAAGTTCGGCGTGAAGCTCGGCGATCAGACGATGACCCTGAAACAGTTCAAACTGACGATCGACGGTAAAGACACCGTGGCGTTGGACGGTTTCAATCTGGTGAGCAAGTTCGGCGAGCAAGGCAGCAGCAATATCGGCGGCCAGATCGATTACACCATGGACGCGCTCAAGGTGCAGGGCAACGACTTCGGCGCCGGTAAACTGACGCTGAAAATCGACAACGTCGACGGCAAGGCGCTGAAAGACTTCTCCGACAGCTACAACCGCCAAACCATGGCGCTGCTGCAGCAGGGCGAGAACCTGGATCCGGACGTCTACGAACAGCAGACCTCCGAGATGCTGCAAAAGAACCTGCCGATGCTGCTGAAAGGCAACCCAAGCCTCAGCATCGCCCCGCTGAGCTGGAAAAACAGCAAGGGTGAGAGCATCTTCACGCTGGATCTGGCGATGACCGATCCGAGCAAGGCCGCCTCCCCGGCACAGTCGCCGGATCAAGTGATCGCTCAGGCGGTTAAAAAGCTGGATCTCAGCCTGACCATTCCGGAAGCGATGGCCACCGAAGTGACCGCGAAGACCGCCTTGTTGCAGGGTTACAATGAGGAAGACGCGCAGAAACTGGCGCAGCAGCAAGTGCAGGGCCTGGCGGCCATGGGTCAGATGTTCAAGCTGACCACCCAGAAAGACGGCGTGATCGCGAGCAAGTTCCACTACGCTGACAATCAGGTTGACCTGAACGGCAACAAAATGTCGCTGCAGGAGTTCATCGGCCAGTTCGCCATGCTGGGCGCCCCGGCGGAAGACGCTGAACCGGCGCAGGAAGCGGAACCCGCTCCGGCACCGGCGCAGTAATCGCCTGAAAGCCTGAACAAGGGCCCCCTGTGGGGCCCTTTTTATTTACGCCGCATAAACCGCATCGCGGATCTGCTGCGGGTAGCGGCCGCACATGCCCTCAAATGCGGTATTGGTCAAGACGACTACGCTCAGCTGCGCCTCTGGATCAAAGAACCAGCTGTGGCCGTAAACGCCGCCCCAGGTCAGGGTACCGGCATGCTGCGGCGTCTGCGCAGCGTCTGGATCCACCAGTAGCGCGCCGCCAAAGCCGAAGCCCCAGCCCGGCCCTTGCGTTTGCGCCTCGGCGCCGACGTGCGGGTGACGCAGCAACGCCACCGTATCCGGTTGCAAAATGCCCTGCCCGCCGCTGCGCAGCGCCTCCACCAGCCGCAGCACGTCGTCGGCATCACCGACCATGCCCGCGCCGCCGGAGGGATAGGCTCCGACGTTAAGCGCGCGCGCCGGCGAGAACGTCACTTCTCCCCCCGCCATGTCTTCCGGCAAGGCGATCCGCACGCCTTCCGGCATGCGCCGCGGCCCCTGCGGCGTATTGTAATAAGGCGTCGCCAGGTTAGCGGCATGGGTCGCATGGAACGCGGTATTGCCGAGCCCCAGCGGCCGCGCCACCCATTCGACAAACAGCTGCGGCAGCGGCATGCCCGTCACTCGCTCCAGCACCGCGCCGAGCACGTCGATCGCCAGCGAATAGTTGAAGCGCGCGCCCGGTTCCGACAGCAACGGCGCCTGCGCCAACAGCCGCAGGTTTTGCTCCAGCGTCAACGTCGACAGCTCCACGCCGTCCTGAATGCCCAACCGATGATACACCCCCGCCGGCGGCTGATTCAGACGATAGTCCAACCCGGCGGTATGGCTCAGCAAATGACGAATCTTGATCGTCGGGCGCCGGCCGTCGGCCAGCGCCGGGGTAAACCACGGCAGCCAATCGCTGACCGCATCGTCCAGGCTCAGCTTGCCTCGTTCAATCAGGCGCAGCGCCGCCAGCGTGGTGTAGGGCTTGGAAACCGACGACAGCCGAAACTGAGTTTCTCGCCGCATCGGTTGCCGCGCTTCGCGATCGGCATAACCGGCCGTACCGGCGTAGCAAATTTCACCCCGCCGCGCCACCAGCACCACGCTGCCCACGATGCGCCCTTCGGCCATCGCCTGTTGATCGATCGCCGCGATCCGTTCTGTTAACGCCCGTTGTTCTGCCGACATGATTTTTATCTCGCTGAGGGAAAGTAAAAATCAGTCTAAAACGTTCGTCATAAATTAAAATAAGGCATAATTTAATGAATCATTAAGCACAGGTTATTGATAGATGAGTTCACTCCTGCAGCTGCTGCCCTATTTCGAAGCCGTCGCGCGGCTGGGCAACTTCACCCGCGCGGCCAACCAGCTGGGCGTCACGCCGCCGGCGGTGTCGCAAAACATTCAGGCGCTGGAGAATCAGCTGGGGGTGCGCTTATTCCACCGCACCAGCCGCTCGGTGCGCCTCAGCGACGAGGGCCGACTGTTTTACCAGAAGGTCTCGCCGGCGATGAACCAGATCGACGTGGCGGTGGACGACGTGCGCGCCCTGGGCGCGCAGCCGGCGGGCCTGCTGCGCATCACGCTGCCGCAACTGGCCGCTTCGCTGCTGGTGATGCCGCACCTGGCGGAGTTTCAGCGGCGCTATCCCGAAGTGCAGCTGGAGCTGTTTACCGAAGACCGCTTTTCCGATCTGGTGCTGGGCAGTTTCGATGCCGGCATTCGCATGCACGCCATGCTGCAAAAGGACATGATCGCCGTGCCGATCGACAACGGCCAGCGCCGGGTGCTGGTCGCCTCACCCGATTATCTGACGCGTTGCGGCGCGCCGGCCACGCCGGACGATCTGCTCGCGCACCATTGCCTGCGCTACCGTTTTCCCGGCAGCGGCAAATTGGAGCCCTGGTATTTCAGTCGGCACGGCGATGAGCGGGCGCTGGACGTCAGCGGCAGTTTGATCTTTAACGAAGATCGGCTGATCAAGGATGCGGCGTTGGCGGGCCTGGGGATCGCGCAACGTTTTCAGGGCACGGTGGTGCAGGAACTGGCGCAGGGCGATCTGGTGGAAGTGCTGCCAGAGTATGCCAGCGAGGCATCGGGATTTTTCATCTACTTTCCCGCCGGCAGGCATCTGCCGCTCAAGCTGCGCGCCTTTATCGATTTCATGCGCGAGCGGCGAGAGCGACAGCACCGGTAACAAGGGCGCCCCGACGGCGCTCCCCACGATCAGCGCTTATCCAGCGCTTGCACGATGCGGTAAGCCGCCTCGACCCGATCGTCGTTCGGGAACCATTTGTTGGCCAGCATCACCACGGCGATATTTTTCGCCGGGATAAACACCGCGTAGGTGGAGAAACCGCCGGTCGAACCGGTTTTATTATACCAACCGGCGCGCAGCTCCGGCTGCGGCGGCGTGATGGCGGTGGCCGGCGTGCCGTTCATGATCATCCCGGCGTTGTTGCCCTCTATCAGCCGCGACAGTTTCACCGGGTACGGGTAGTTCTCCCACATCAGATCCTGCGTGAACACGCCCGCTTTGTAATAGCCGACGTGCGTGGCGGCCAGCGCCTCGCGCCACGGCTGCGCGACCTTCGCCTGCTGCAGGTTGGCGTCCAGGTAACGAATCAGATCGCGGGCGTTGGATTTGATGCCGTAAGATTCGGCGTCCAGCGGGCCGGGATTGACGCGCACCGGCTTATCGTCCTTGTTGTAACCCTGGGCATAGTTGGCCATCTGCGCCGCCGGCACCTGAATGTAGGTGTGGCTCATGCCCAGCGCCGGCAGCATGCCCTGCTCCATGGCCTGGATAAACGGCCGATCGAGGCTCTTGGCGGCGATCATGCCCAGCATGCCGATACCGAGGTTGGAATAGACGCGGTAGCTGCCCGCCGGGTGCTTCGGCTGCCAGGCCCGGTAGTAAGCCATCAGTTGGGCGTTGTCGGTCACGTCGTCCGGCACGAACAGCGGCAGGCCGGATGTGTGGGTCGCCAGATTCAGCAGGCTGACGCCGTCGAAGGCGCTGCCGCGCAGCTCAGGCAGATAATGGCTGGCCGGATCGCTGAACGACAGCTTGCCCTGCTGCTGCGCATAGACCGCCAGCGTCGCGGTGAAGGTTTTGCTCAGCGACCCCACCTCGAACAGCGTCTGCTCGGTGATCGGTTTGCCGGTCTGTTTCGAGGCGACGCCATACGGGTAAATCTGCTGTTTGCCATCGACCGATACGGCGATCGCCATGCCCGGCACGCCGTATTTTTTCATCAGCGGCTGAATAACGGCGTCGATATCCTGCTGCTGCGTGGCGTGCGCGGTCGGCAAGATCAGTGCGGCGATCAGCGCGGCCGCCAGGCGGTTCATTTTCGTCATGATAGAGGCTCTTCGGTTGCAGGGCATCGGCCGCGGCCAAAAGTTTTTATTGGCGTTGCGCACGGCGCACTCCCTGATGGATGATGTCATTCCTTTACGGGCTCCGCCAATCTTGCGGCAGCCGCGCCAAATATCGGTTTTTGCCGCCGGGTTGACAAGCGATAATAATTTCAGCCAGCATAAAGAAAAACTTATGGCTATCAACAATGCGCAACCGACTTCCCCTCAACGCCCTGCGAGCGTTCGAATCCTCCGCCCGCCACCTGAACTTCACCCGCGCCGGTCTGGAGCTGCGCGTCACTCAGGCCGCCGTCAGCCAGCAGGTGCGCATGCTGGAAGAACAGCTGGGCATTCAGCTGTTCCGCCGCCTGCCGCGCGGGTTGGATCTGACCGAAGAGGGCCAGGCACTGCTGCCGGTGTTGAGCGACGCTTTCGATCGCATCGAGGCGGTGTTGCAGCAGTTCGAAGGCGGGCATTTCCACGAAGTGCTGACGGTGGCGGTGGTCGGCACCTTCGCGGTCGGCTGGCTGATGCCGCGGCTGGCGGCGTTCCGCGCGGCGCATCCGTTCATCGATCTGCGGGTGCTGACCCACAACAACCTGGTCAATCTGTCGGCCGACGGCATGGATTTCGCCATCCGTTTCGGCGAAGGTTTATGGCCCGCCACCCGCAATATCAAGCTGTTCGACGCGCCGCTGACGGTGCTCTGCTCGCCGGCGGTCGCCGCGCGGCTGCATACGCCGCAGGATCTGCAGCACGAACTGCTGATGCGCACTTACCGCCAGGATGAATGGGAACGCTGGTTCACGGCTGCGCAGGTGACGCCGTGGCGAATCAACGGTCCGGTGTTCGACTCATCGAGGCTGATGGTGGAAGGCGCGCTCCAGTGCGACGGCGTGGCGCTGGCGCCGGTCAGTATGTTCCGCCGCGAACTGGCCGCCGGCGCGCTGCAGCGGCCGTTCGCCGCCGAGGCCGCGCTCGGCGCCTACTGGCTGACCCATTTGAAATCGCGGGATCTGACGCCGGCGATGAAGGCTTTTATTGGCTGGATTTGCCGCGAAGCGGAAGAGGAACAGCGGCGGGACTAAGCGGAGCCGCGCCGGATCAGCGTCGGCGGCAAAATGACGTTCTGCGCCGGCAGATCGGCGTCATTGATGCGCTGCAGCAGGCGTGCGGCGGCGCTGCGCCCCACTTCCCGCGCCGAGCTGGAGACAAAGGTCAGCGGCGGTTCGGTCAGCTCGGCCTCCGGCACGTCGCCGAAACCGATCAGCGCCACCTGCCGGCCGTAGTAGGCGTCGACCCCATCCGAACCGATGCTGCGGCCGCTGCGCGTCAGGCCAAAATAGGCGCCAAGCGCCACCGACGCCTTGTGGCAAACGACAGCGGTGATATTCGGGTAGTGGCGCAGCAGCTGTTCCGCCGCTTCCGCCGCCTCACGCTGCCGGCAATCGCACTCGACGATCCATTCGCTGCGAAACGGCAGGCCGTACTGCAACAGCGTGGCGCAAAATCCGCCCAACCTTTCGGCGCGCGTCAACGAGTCGCTCTGGCCGCCGAGATAAGCAATCTGGCTGTGGCCGCGTTTGATCAAAAATTCGGTGGCCAGCTTGGCGGCCTGCATATTGTCCGGCCGCACCACGTCCACGCCCTCGAGACCGCTGGAGCGCGCCACGCACACCAGCGGCACGCCCTGCTCGGCCGCCTTTTCCTTCAGCCCGGCCGCCGCGCGGATGCCGCCCGCCAGCACGATGCCGTCGACGCCCTGCGCCAGCAGCGCGTCAAACGCCCGCTGCAGCCCCTGACCATCGCGCCCGCTCTGGGTTAAAAACAGCAGTTTGTCGTGCGCCTCCAGCGCTTCGCTCAGCCCGGCGGTCATTTCGGCATAAAAAGGTTCGCAAATGTCGCGCAGGATCAGGCCGATTACCCCGGATTCGCCGCCGCGCAGCGTCGCCGCCTGGCGATTGCGCACGTAGCCCAACTGCTCAATCGCCTGATTGACCTTCTCGACGGTGGTCGGCGAAATCCGCCCCTTGCCGCTCAATACCAGGGAAACCGTGGTGACCGAAACGCCCGCCTGTTGCGCCACATCGGTAATGGTGATCTTTTTGATGCTCATAGTCTCTGCGAACCCGTTCCTGGGCAACCCGCGCCGTAGTGATCAAGGGTATACCGAATCCGTCAATGCAGTAAAACGTTTTACTGCCCGCCGCAGTGTCGCCAAAAACCGGGCGACAGATTTGTGATTGGCGGCGCATTTTTGCTAGGTAAAACGTTTTATCTTATTTTTACCTAATCAGCAGTCCCCTTTTTGCTCGTCTTTTCGCCAGGAGAAGTCGGTTATGTCAGCAGCCAATAAACCCAAAATCACCCTCTGGGAGTTCTTCCAGAGCCTGGGCAAAACATTCATGTTGCCCGTCGCCTTGCTCTCTTTCTGCGGCATCATGCTGGGGATCGGCAGCTCGCTGAGCAGCCGCGACGTGATCACCCTGATGCCGTTTATCGGCCATCCGATCTTCCAGCTGATCTTCACCTGGATGAGCAAGATAGGCTCCTTCGCCTTCAGCTTCCTGCCGGTGATGTTCGCTATCGCCATTCCGCTGGGCATGGCGCGCGACAACAAGGGCGTCGCCGCCTTCTCCGGCTTCGTCGGCTTCGCCGTGCTGAATCTGGCCACCAACTTCTACCTGACCGCCGCCGGCGTGCTGCCCACCAGCGATCCGCTGGTGCTGAAGGCCAACAACATCCAAAACATTCTCGGCATTCAGTCGATCGACACCGGCATCCTCGGCGCAGTGATCGTCGGCATCATCGTGTATCTGCTGCATGAACGTTTCCATACCATCCGGCTGCCGGATGCGCTGGCCTTCTTCGGCGGCACCCGCTTTGTGCCGATCGTGACCACCGTGGTGCTGGGCCTGTGCGGCCTGGTGATCCCGCTGATCTGGCCGTGGTTCGCCGCCGGCATTAACGGCCTGGGCCGCGTCATCAACGGCGCCGGCATCTTCGGGCCGATGATTTTCGGCACCGGCGAACGCCTGCTGCTGCCGTTCGGCCTGCATCACATTCTGGTGGCGCTGATCCGCTTTACCGAGGCGGGCGGCACGATGGAGGTGTGCGGCCACAGCGTCAGCGGCGCCCTGACCATCTTCCAGGCGCAGCTCTCCTGCCCGACCACCACCGGTTTCGCCGAAAGCGCCACCCGCTTCCTGTCGCAGGGTAAAATGCCGGCGTTCCTCGGCGGCCTGCCGGGCGCGGCGCTGGCGATGTACCACTGCGCCAAACCGGAGAACCGCCATAAAATCAAGGGGCTGTTGATTTCCGGCGTGG
Source organism: Serratia sp. ME47 (assembly GCF_903970925.1). Classification (NCBI taxonomy): domain Bacteria; kingdom Pseudomonadati; phylum Pseudomonadota; class Gammaproteobacteria; order Enterobacterales; family Yersiniaceae; genus Serratia; species Serratia sp. ME47. The sequence continues at coordinate 24,697 of NZ_CAJCKE010000045.1, forward strand.
TGGCTTGCGTCGTCGGCGGCACCACCGAGCCGATCGAGTTTCTGTTTCTGTTCGTCGCGCCGTTCCTTTATCTGATCCATGCGCTGCTCACCGGGTTGGGCTTTACCGTCATGGCGCTGCTGGGCGTGACCATCGGCAACACCGACGGCAACATTATCGACTTCGTGGTGTTCGGCATTTTGCACGGCACCGCCACCAAGTGGTATCTGGTGCCGGTGGTGGCCGCCATCTGGTTCGTCGGCTATTACGCCATTTTCCGCTTCGCCATCCAGCGCTTTAACATCAAAACGCCGGGCCGCGAGAGCGACGGCGCCGTCAGCCAAAGCGCGCCAAGCGGCGCAGTGGGCAAATCCGGTTACAATGTGCCGGCGATTTTGGCGGCGCTCGGCGGCCCGGACAACATCATTACGCTGGACAACTGCATCACCCGCCTGCGCCTGTCGGTCAACGACATGAGCCAGGTGGACGACGCGGCGCTGAAGGCCAACCGCGCCATCGGCGTAGTGCATCTCAACGATCATAATCTGCAGGTAGTGATCGGCCCGCAGGTGCAATCGGTGAAGGATGAATTAGACTCACTGATAGCCACGGCACGCCCTGCCGCGGCGCTGCAGGGAGCCACCCATGTTTGATTTCTCTACCCCGATCGACCGCCACGGCACCTGGTGCACCCAGTGGGATTACATCGCCGATCGCTTCGGCAGCGCCGACCTGCTGCCGTTCACCATCTCCGATATGGATTTCGCCACCGCACCGTGCATTCTCGAGGCGCTGCAACAGCGCCTGCAGCACGGCGTGCTGGGCTACAGCCGTTGGCAGCATGAGGATTTTCTCGGCGCGCTGCGCCACTGGTATCAACAACGTTTCAACACCGCTATCGACACCGCAACGGCGGTGTAC
>NZ_CAJCKE010000046.1:0-24256 GCF_903970925.1 Serratia sp. ME47
CGCATCACCGGCTGCCGAGCAAGACGGCGTTGTCAGGGGCAACCGGCCAGGGAAGGCCGGTTGAGGCGAGACTAACAGGGACGTTTGTCGCAGCCGACCCGCCCGACAACGCAGACGCGGCGAGGATATCCGCATAGCGGACAGACGGTGTTAAGCAAAGGCGCGGGTGGAGGGGCCGCGCCATCGGCCCCTCCAATTGCCGTTCATATTGGCCACAGAGAAATGCGGGACATTTACGGCAATTCCCCTGCACAGAACGCCCAGAGGCTGGATAAAAAATGCCACTCAGGCTTAACTGAACCGCCTTGGTCATCATGACCAGCTTTTTTTATTCCATCACCCGATGAATCTGCAAATACTGCAGCAGCATGATGGTCTTGCCGTCTTTGATCCGGCCATCGGCGATCATCGCCACCGCGTCGCTGAACGGCAGTTCGATCACCTCAATATCTTCATCTTCAATGCCGCCGCCGGCCGCGCGCCGCTCATCGTCATGGTATTCGGCGATAAAGAAGTGCACGATTTCGGTCACGCCGCCCGGCGACATGTAGGCTTCGAAGATTTTCTTCACCTCGCTGACCTGAAAACCGGTCTCCTCCACCGCTTCGCGGCGCGCGCACTGCTCCGGAGAGTCGGCGTCCAGCAAGCCGGCGCAGGCCTCGAGCAGCATGCCGCTCTCGTTGCCGTTGACATAGGTCGGCATGCGGAACTGGTTGGTCAGCACCACCGTGCCCTTGGCGCGGTTATACAGCAAAATGGTGGCGCCGTTGCCGCGATCGTAGACCTCGCGCACCTGTTGCACCGAACCGCCGTTTTTGCGTTTCAGATCGAACGTGTACTTGTGCAGCACATACCAGTTGTCCGACAGCAGCTCTTTCTTCACATTCTCAATTTTCGACGACATAACCCTTTTCCCTTGCGTGACAACGTGAAGATCATACCGCGATTAGGCCGCGCCGCGGCAGACGATTTGCAACAAAAATCACACCGCGCCCCGCCGGACAAGCCGGGACTTAACATTGCTTAAAATAATGAAAAATAAGTCGCGCTCAGGCGCATGAGATTGCATAAAACCCAGTGCGATTCGCCCCCCAAAGACAAATCGTCAGAGGAAACCGGCCCGCCGCTGAAAATCGACGGGCGTTTCGCTATTCATTTGATTACACAACCACAATTGTTCCCGTTTTGTTGACAACTTGATACAAATCGCGGTGCATTTTAGTTGCAAAAGTTATAGTTTTGCTTTCGAATGAAACTGGCGACGCGCCCTACCTGAGAGAAGGATCCTTGATTGCTTGTTAAACGTTCCGTGACCGGCAGCCTGGCCAAAGCGCTGTTCGGCATCGTGATACTGTCGGTGCTCGCCACCGGGTTGGCGTTGACCACCGTCGCCGGCAGCCAGAGCGATGCCGAAGCGATCAATATCGCCGGTTCGCTGCGCATGCAAAGCTACCGGTTGGCCTTCGATCTCGACCAGCAGAGCCCAGAACTGGAGCTGCACCTGCAGCAATACCGGCAGTCATTGCAGGCGCCGGCGCTGCAAAAACTGGCGCGCTTCTACGTACCGGCCGAGGTGCGCAACCATTACCTGGCGCTGCAACAGGCGTGGCAAACGATGGAGCGGCAGATCCGCAACGGGCAGGCGATCGCCTATCGGGCGGAGGTCGCCGGCCATGTCAATCGCGTTGACCATTTCGTGTCCGCCCTGCAGCGCTATTCCGAACTGAAACTGACCCTGGTGGCCGCCGTCAGCGTGCTGGGTTACGCCGCCATCATCGGTCTGGTGCTGTTTTGCATTCGTTTCATGCGCCGCCAGGTGGTCACCCCGCTGCAGCATCTGGTCGACGCCAGCCAGCGCGTGCAACAAGGGGATTTTCGCCACCCGCAGTTGGACGTGACGTTGCCGAACGAGCTCGGCGTGCTGTCGCAAACCTTCAGCGCCATGTCGGACGAACTGGCCCGGCTCTATCAGTCGCTGGAGCTGAAGGTACAGGAAAAAACCCAACGTCTGCAGCAGGCCAATGAAACGCTTGAGGTGCTGTATCGCTGCTCGCAGGCGCTGAGCGTGCGCCAGCTCGATCAGCAGGCGTTCGAAAATGTGCTGCGCATCGTGCGCCAAAGCGAACGGCTGCGCTGCATCCAGCTGAACGTAGCGGACGGCCAGGGCCAGTGGCGGCTGAGCGAAGGGGAAGCGGCGCCGACGCAGGCCTGGAACGCGCTGCCGATCACCCAGGGCGACAAGCCGCTGGGCGAGTTGCGCTGGCAGCCCGAGGCGCACCCGCCGCATCCTCACCTGATGCAGAGCCTGGCCAATATGTTGGGCCGCGGCGTTTACTTCAACCGGGCGCAAAAGCAGCACCAATATCTGCTGTTGATGGAAGAACGTGCGACCATCGCCCGCGAGCTGCACGATTCGCTGGCGCAGACGCTGTCGTTCCTGCGCATCCAGCTGACGCTGCTGCGGCGCAGCGCCGCCGATCCGGCGGCGCAGACCATTATCGACGATTTCGATCGCACGCTGGCCGATGCCTATCGCCAGTTGAGAGAGCTGCTGGCCACCTTCCGCCTCAACATTCAGGAGGCGGATCTGAACGCCGCGCTGGAGCAGCTGTTGCAGCCATTAAAAGCGCTAACCCCCGCGCGGATTCAGTTACACTGTCGGCTGTCTTCGCAGGCGCTCAACGCCCAGCAGCAGGTGCACGCGCTGCAGATCGTGCGCGAGGCGGTGCTCAATGCCGTCAAGCACGCCGGGGCGAACGAGATTACGGTGTGTTGCGAGGTCAACGCCGCAGGCGACAACGTTTTCAGCATTACCGACGACGGTTGCGGCATCGCCAGTCTGGAGGAACCGGAAGGGCATTATGGTTTGACCATCATGAGCGAACGCGCGGCGCGATTGGGAGGAACGCTGCACATTCAGCGCAGAAGCGGCGGCGGCACGGCGGTTTGCCTGACATTCTCGCCCTGACCTTACGGCTGTTCATTCTGCGTTACGGTTGCCGCCGGGCGGAAGGCCGTCCGGGGAGGTTTACGGCGCTGATTGCCGCTATTTTTGAAGAGACAGTCCCACTGTGAAGCACGCCGCAGGGCGCGTTTGAGTGGCTTTACTTGCTACAGGGAGCATATTTCATGGTGATGAAGCAATACCGAGTCATGATCGTTGACGATCATCCGTTGATGCGGCGCGGCATCAAACAACTGCTGGGACTGGATGCGCGATTTAGCGTGGTAGCGGAGGCCGGCAACGGCAGCGAGGCGGTTGCGCTGGCGCTGCAGCACGCCCCGGACGTGATCTTGTTGGATCTGAACATGAAGGGCATGTCCGGGCTGGACACGCTGCGGGCCCTGCGCGACGAAGGCGTGGACGCGCGCATCATCGTGCTGACGGTCTCCGACGCGCGCAGCGATCTGTATGCGCTGATCGACGCCGGCGCCGACGGCTACCTGCTGAAAGACAGCGAGCCGGAACTGCTGCTGGAGCACATCGGCGCCGCCGCCGAGGGGCAGAACGTGATCAGCGACGCCATGGCCGACTATTTGCTGGCGCGCAGCGAGCAGCGCGATCCCTTTGCCGCCTTGACCGAACGTGAGCTGGATGTCTTGCAAGAGGTGGCGCGCGGCCTGTCCAACAAACAGGTAGCGGCGCAGCTGCATATCTCTGAAGAAACCGTGAAGGTGCACATCCGCAACATACTGCGCAAATTGGACGTGCGTTCTCGCGTGGCGGCGACGGTGATGTACCTGGAGCATAAAAGCCAATGAACGTCAGCCCCGGCCGCTGCGCCGGGGCAGCTTACTCGATGGCGCTGAGCAGCGCCTGATGGTGCTGGTGCACCCAGCTCTTGTTGAACGGCCCCCAGCTTTCCAGCTGATAGAAACCGTCGTTGTTGCGCACGCCCTGCTGTACGAACTGCAGCTCGACGCCCATGCCGGGCAGCGCCTTCAGCACATCCTGCAACGTGCGGCGCGGCCAACCGGTCAGCGCCATCAACCGCGGCACATTGGGCCGCTCACTGTGGCTGATCAGCCAGCACAAATAAAGCCGACGGGCAAATACCGGGTTAATTCCCATGCCAAGCTCCTGCTGTAAGGTGAGTCCTGTTTATTTCCGGTTCCGTGCGCGCGAAGAAGGCGCGCACGGCCTTCGACAGTCATAAAAATGTCTTAATCGCGTCTCGTTGTCGGCAAACAAGCGCCAACGCCGTTTTACGCTACCGTTATTTACACTATCTCCTTTTTTTCTCCACGCTTTCCTCGGCTTTCCCGAGTACAGTGCAATAGCGCCGGGATCCCTCCCTGCCGCTGAAATGCATAATTCTGATGCGTTTTAAAGATAGAACAAGTCATAACGAGGTTCGCGCTGCATGGCCAATTTTTTTATTGATCGCCCGATTTTCGCCTGGGTGCTGGCAATAATTCTTTGCCTGACCGGCGCGTTGGCGATTTTTTCTTTACCGGTAGAACAATACCCGAATTTGGCGCCGCCGAACGTGCGCATCAGCGCAACTTATCCAGGCGCTTCGGCGCAAACGCTGGAAAACACCGTCACGCAGATCATTGAACAGAATATGACCGGCCTCGACAACATGATGTATATGTCGTCGCAGAGCACCAATACCGGCCAGGCGACCGTCACGCTGACGTTCGAAGCCGGCACCGACCCCAACGAAGCGATGCAGCAGGTGCAAAACCAGCTGCAGGCGGCGATCAAACGTCTGCCGCAGGCGGTGCAGAATCAGGGGGTCACGGTCTCGAAATCCGGCGATACCACGCTGATGATGGTGGCGTTCGTCTCCACCGACAACAGCATGGACAAGCAGGACATCGCCGATTACATCGTCTCCAACCTGCAGGATCCGCTCAGCCGCATCAACGGCGTCGGCAGCATGGACGTCTACGGCTCGCAGTACGCCATGCGCATTTGGCTCGATCCCAACAAACTCAACAGCTATCAGCTCACGACCCAGGACGTGGTCAAAGCCATTCAGTCGCAGAACGCCCAGGTGGCGGTCGGCCAGTTGGGCGGCACGCCGTCGGTCGATAAACAGGCGCTGAACGCCACCATCAACGCCCAGTCGCAGCTCCAGACGCCGGAGCAGTTCCGCCAGATCACCCTGCGGGTCAATCAGGACGGTTCGCTGGTGACGCTGGGCAACGTCGCTACCGTTGAGTTGGGCGGCGAGAACTACAACTACCTCAGCCGCTACAACGGCATGCAGGCCGCCGGCATGAACATCAAGCTGGCTTCCGGCGCCAACGAACTGCAGACCGACCAGTTGGTGAAGGACAAAATCGCCGAGCTGTCGCAATACTTCCCGCACGGACTGGAAGCCAAAGTGGCCTATGAAACCACCCCGTTCGTCAAAGCCTCGATCAAGGACGTGGTGAAAACGCTGCTGGAGGCCATCCTGCTGGTGTTCCTGGTCATGTACCTGTTCCTGCAGAACTTCCGCGCTACCCTGATCCCCACCATCGCCGTGCCGGTGGTGCTGATGGGCACTTTCGCCATCCTCTCCGCCTGCGGCTTCAGCATCAACACCCTCACCATGTTCGCCATGGTGCTGGCGATCGGCCTGCTGGTGGACGACGCTATCGTGGTAGTGGAGAACGTCGAGCGCGTGATGAGCGAGGAAGGCTTGCCGCCGCGAGAGGCCACGCGCAAATCCATGGGGCAGATCCAGAGCGCGCTGGTCGGCATCGCTCTTGTGCTGTCGGCGGTGTTCGTGCCGATGGCGTTCTTCGGCGGCACCACCGGCGCCATCTATCGCCAGTTCTCCATCACCATCGTCTCCGCCATGGTGCTGTCGGTGCTGGTGGCGATGATCCTGACCCCGGCCCTGTGCGCGACGCTGCTTAAACCGATCGCCAAGGGGCATCATCACGGCAAGCGCGGCTTCTTCGGCTGGTTCAACCGCATGTTCAACCGCAATGCCGATCGCTATGAGCGCGGCGTGGGGCGCATTCTGCACGCCAGCGGCCGCTATATGGTGATTTATCTGCTGCTGCTCGGCGGCATGGCGCTGCTGTTCATCAAGCTGCCGACCTCGTTCCTGCCGCAGGAAGACCGCGGCATCTTCACCGTACAGGTGCAGCTGCCGGCGGGATCGACCCTGCAGCAAACGTCCAAAGTGGTGGAGAAGGTCGAGCAGTACTTCCTCACCGAAGAGAAACAGGACGTGTTGTCGGTGTTCGCCATCATCGGCTCCGGGCCGGGGGGCAACGGCCAAAACGTGGCGCGCCTGTTTGTCCGGCTGAAAGACTGGGACCTGCGCACCTCAGGCGCCAACAGCTCATTCGACATCATCGATCGCGCGACTCAGGCATTCAGCAAGATTAACGAAGCCCGGGTGATCGCCAGCAGTCCGCCGGCGATCACCGGCCTCGGCAACTCCTCCGGCTTCGATATGGAGTTGGAAGACCACGCCGGCCTCGGCCACGCCAAGCTGATGGCGGCGCGCGATCAATTGCTGCAGCTCGCCGGGCAAAATCCGCTGCTGTCGCGCGTGCGCCACAACGGCCTGGACGACAGCCCGCAGTTGCAAATCGATATCGATCAACGCAAGGCTCAGGCGCTGGGCGTGTCGATCGACGACATCAACAGCACGCTCTCTACCGCCTGGGGCTCGACCTACGTCAATGACTTCGTCGATCGCGGCCGGGTGAAAAAAGTCTACGTGCAGGCTGCGGCGCCGTTCCGCATGCTGCCGGATGACATCAACAAATGGTATGTGCGCAACAGCACGGGCGGCATGGTGCCGTTCTCGGCCTTCGCCAGCTCGCACTGGGAGTATGGTTCGCCACGGCTGGAACGCTATAACGGCAGCTCGGCGCTGGAGATCGTCGGCGAAGCGGCCAACGGCGTCAGCACCGGCACCGCCATGGCGGAAATGGAGAAACTGGTCAGCCAGCTGCCGGCCGGCTTCGGTCTGGAATGGACAGCGATGTCCTATCAGGAACGGCTGTCCGGCTCGCAGGCGCCGGCGCTGTACGCCATCTCGCTGCTGGTGGTGTTCCTGTGTCTGGCGGCGTTGTACGAGAGCTGGTCAATTCCGTTCTCGGTGATGCTGGTGGTGCCGCTGGGGGTGATCGGCGCGGTCGCCGCCACCTGGCTGCGCGGCCTGGAGAACGACGTTTATTTCCAGGTCGGCCTGCTGACCATCATTGGGCTGTCGGCGAAAAACGCCATTCTGATCGTCGAGTTCGCCAATGAGCTGAACCAGAAAGGGCAGGATCTGATGTCGGCGACGCTCGACGCGTCGCGCATGCGCCTGCGGCCGATCCTGATGACCTCGCTGGCGTTCATCTTCGGCGTGCTGCCGATGGCCACCAGCAGCGGCGCCGGTTCCGGCAGCCAGCATGCGGTCGGCACCGGGGTGATGGGCGGCATGATCTCCGCCACCCTGCTGGCGATCTTCTTCGTGCCGCTGTTCTTCGTGCTGGTTCGCCGCCGCTTCCCCGGTAAAGCGCATCCTGCCGCCACACCGCCCGCCGAAGAGTGATCGGCGGCGCATAAAAAAAGCAGCGTCGGATGACCGATGCTGCTTTTTCGAACGAATATCTCGTTCCCACGGTGTTTCAGTAATTTTCCAATGACTCAACCTTGCCATCGGCTTCATCGCTGTGTCAGTTGCCCAACATCTCATCAATGAAGTCTTTCCAGTTTCCTAATTCACGATCAACCATAATACTTTACAACCTCAATTATTTGACGAAGCGGATTCTACGCCTGTTTTTTGACCATGTGAAGGGAAACGGGAACGATGCCGGGCCCGGAAACCGGGGTTAGCGCACATTTTCGTATTTATCTGATCAATGTTCAGTACGGCTATTCCCTTGTGATATCAATTTCTCCACGATAGCGTGTAAAAGGTATAACAATACGCCAATGGAGCGCCGATCATGTCCACCTCTTTGTCTGTCTCACAGTTGAAAGCGCAAGGTCATTATCAGGAAGCCACTGCGCTGGCGTTGCGGCAACTGGCGGCAGAGCCGGAAGCGGCGATGCTGCATTTTCAGCTGGCCTGCCTGTACGACGTTCAGGGTTTGGAGCGACAGGCGATTCCCTGCTACCTCGCGGCGTTGGGTCGCGATTTGCCGCCCGCCCAGCGCCGTGAAGCCTGGCTGGGCCTCGGCAGCACTTACCGCGCCCTGGGGAAATACCCGGCTTCGCTGCGCGCTTTCGACGATGGCCTGGCTGAATTCCCGCAGGCCAACGAGCTGAGGCTGTTTCGCGCCATGACGCTGTACAACCTGGATGAAGGTAAACGGGCCGTGGCCGATCTGTTGTTGTTGCTGGCGGAAACCTCGTCAGACCCCGAAATCCGCGGCTATCAGCGCGCCATTCGGCACTATGCCGCCGATCTCAATCATATTGATTAGAGGACAACGATGGAAATCATCACCGATATGAACCGCCGCGCCATCGACTGGCGGCGGCTGTGTGAATTGCTGCAGGCCGCCGGGCTGGGCGAACGCGATCCGCATACGCTGCAACGCGTTTACCAACACAGCCAGTTTTGCTATTGGGGGTTTATCGGCGATGAGCTGATCGCCACCGCGCATGCCATCAGCGATTTGACTTCGGTCGCTTACCTGGCCGACGTGGCGATCGATCCACGCTTTCAGGGGCAGGGATTGGGGCGCCGGTTGATGGACCGGGTAATGCAAGATCTGGCGCCGCTCGGCAAGATTTTCATCTATTCGGTGCCGGAAAAACTGGCTTTCTATAAAAAGTACGGTTTTCACGATTTGACCACCGGCATGGTGTTCGCAGAAGGGGATGCTCTGCAGCGTTTGCAACAGGGGGGCTACGTGCGTTAATCGCGCATTACAACATTCGGCTGATAAAAATACGGCGGCAAATGCCCCGCAGAATTGCTGCCGCTGTCAGGATCTTTCACCGCGGCCGACGATTGTCGTAGCCGATATATTCATCGTTAACGCGATCCAATCCGTCCACAAGACAAGACGCTATTTCCGACGTGATCTTATCGGAAATTTCGATCCGGCATTCTTTCATGCCGTTCCCCCGTATAAATCCTCCCCACTTGCACAACGCTCGCAGCTTAAAACATCGCATTTTTTTGATTAAGATTTATCTTTGCCATTAATTTGGCGCGGGCCATGAGATTGTCCCAGCACACTCTTTGAACTGAGTTAAAAATAAGCGACGCCCCTCGCTAAAAAGCAAGAAATATCTTAATTATTAATTCATTAGCATCCCCTCTCTCACAAAAATGATCGATATTAACGATCGAATATTCTATTTTAATAGCCACCTTCTATGTTAATTCCTTTTAATAACCTGAGTATTAATAGAGGATTTCTATTCTATCCCTCTTTCTTCACTGGGCAGCTCGATTAAAAACCAAATTTACTCTTTATAAATCATGCTAGTATATGGGGCTTTCCTGATTGTCCACCGCAGGATAGCGTTCTTTCCCTGCAGCGCCCAATAAGTTCAATGTGAAATTATTTAGATTGTTTCTTTTTTTATGTTTTAAGATATCAATCCTCACCGGGAAATAGAAATTAAGGGATTATAATAAAATGAAAATTGATATTTTCAGCGAGTGTGCCTATACCGCTATCGGCATCCGGCAGCTCATCAATCAAACCTGGGCGGAGAAACGCGCGCCGGCCGGCTTTAGCCGCAAAAGGGTCTGCTTTATCGATGTCACCATCGCCAATTTTGAAGCGCGCTACCGCGATGAATATGCCAACCCCAATACCTACAAAATAGTCATTATCACCGACTGCCTGCATGACATGGTGATTGTCGACAATAAGACCATTATATTATCAAACCTTATATCATTGAGCCGCTTCAGCCACCTGATCGGCGACTTATATAAGCGCTACAGCCACTATACCGAGCCGCCGCAACTCTCTCAGCGCGAGTCGCATTTTCTCTCGGAATGGTCGACGGGAAAATCGCTGGCCGACATCAGCAATGCCATGAATATCAGAAATAAAACCGCCAATCATTACAAGTCGCGAATAATGAAAAAACTCGGCGCCAGCCGGATAAAACCGCTCTTGCATATTACCCGCGTACGGTGTTTGACCGATCGTTTAAACATAAGGATCAATAAAGAGTAGCTCTCTCTCCGCCAGCTCTGCATTGGCGGCAGAACGCTTTCGCCGGCGCCTTTTCACCAGCACGGTCGGCGAAGGCAGCCGTTCAACCACGTTGCCGACCTCTTATCCCTGGCGCGCAATCGCACCTCGCACGCATCGTTGTCTGGATCTCGCCGCCGCTTTACTGGCATTATCTCTGCTATCGCCGGGCGGCTAGCGGGCCAAAGATCGCCCACGCCGCTCAGTATCGACTCGACGAGACAGGTAGCTTTACGCCATGGCAAACAAACCGCAACAGACAACGCTGACGATGTACGGCATCAAAAACTGCGACACCATCAAAAAAGCCCGCCGCTGGCTGGAAGATCAGGGCGTGGCCTATCATTTTCACGACTATCGCGCCGACGGCCTGGACGAGCAGCGGCTGCGCGGTTTCGTCGCGCAACTGGGGTGGGAGCCGCTGCTCAATACCCGCGGCACCACCTGGCGCAAGCTGGATAAAGCGCAGCGCAACGCCTGCGATAACGCCGACGCCGCCATCGCGCTGATGCTGGCGCAGCCGGCGATCATCAAACGCCCGTTGCTGGACGCCGGCAACGGGCGCGCCCTGCTCGGTTTCAACGCCGACGCTTACCAGCAATTTATCGCCGAGGTCGCCGTATGACTTGCCCGGTTATCGAACTGGCTCAGCAACTGATCAAACGCCCTTCCCTCAGCCCAAATGATGAAGGCTGCCAGCAGCTGATGATCGATCGCCTGCAGGCGATCGGTTTCACCGTCGAAGCAATGGACTTCGAAGACACCCAAAACTTCTGGGCCTGGCGCGGCGAAGGGCAAACCCTGGCGTTTGCCGGGCACACCGACGTGGTGCCGACCGGCGATGAAAAGCGCTGGGACAACCCGCCGTTTGAACCGGCGATCCGCGACGGCATGCTATACGGCCGCGGCGCGGCGGACATGAAAGGGTCATTGGCCGCGATGGTGGTGGCGGCGGAACGCTTTGTCGCCGCCAACCCGAATCACCGGGGCCGCCTCGCTTTTCTGATCACTTCGGATGAAGAGGCCAGCGCCACTCACGGCACGGTTAAAGTGGTTGAAGCGCTGATGGCGCGCAACGAACGGCTGGATTACTGCCTGGTCGGCGAGCCGTCCAGCACCGAGCGCGTCGGCGACGTGGTGAAAAATGGCCGTCGCGGCTCGATCACCGCCAACCTGCATATCCACGGCGTACAAGGGCACGTCGCCTATCCGCATCTGGCGGACAATCCGGTGCACCGCGCCATGCCGGCGCTGAATGAACTGGTGGCGATCGAATGGGATCGCGGCAACGAGTTCTTCCCGCCGACCAGCATGCAGATCGCCAACGTGCAGGCCGGCACCGGCAGCAATAACGTGATCCCAGGCGATTTCTACGTGCAGTTCAACTTCCGTTTCAGCACCGAACTGACCGACGCGATGATCAAGCAGCGTGTGGAAGAGCTGCTGGAACGCCATCAGTTGAATTACAGCATCGAGTGGCGTCTGTCCGGCCAGCCGTTCCTCACCTCGCGCGGCGCGTTGGTGGATGCGGTGGTCAACGCCGTCGAGCACTATTCTGAATTGACGCCGCAGCTGTTGACCACCGGCGGCACCTCCGACGGCCGCTTCATCGCGCAGATGGGTGCGCAGGTGGTGGAGCTGGGGCCGGTCAACGCCACCATCCACAAGGTCAACGAATGCGTCAACGCCGCGGATCTGCAGCTGCTGAGCCGCATGTATCAACGCATCATGGAGCAATTGATCGCATGATCAACGCAGAAATGCTCACCGGCCGCTCGACCGAGCACCTGGCGCCGCTGAGCGGCAACCATCGGCTGCAGCCGGATGCCGTCAACGCGTTCCTGGCGATGCAGCAGGCGGCGCGTGCGGCGGGATTCGATCTCCAGCCCGCCAGCACCTTCCGCGATTTTGACCGGCAGTTGGCCATCTGGAATGGCAAATTCTGCGGCCAGCGGCCAGTATTAGATAAGGACAGTCAACCGATCGATGTCGCGCCGCTGTCCGCCGCCGAGCGCTGTGAGGCGATCCTGCGCTGGTCGGCTCTGCCGGGCGCCAGCCGCCACCACTGGGGCAGCGATCTGGACGTGTACGATCCGTCGCTGTTGCCGGAAGGGCAAAAGCTGCAGCTGGAACCGTGGGAATATGAGGAAGGCGGCTACTTTGCGCCCCTTAACCAGTGGCTGACGGCGCATATGGCCGAATTCGGTTTCTACCGCCCCTTCACCGAAGACTGCGGCGGCGTGGCGGTGGAGCCGTGGCATCTGAGCTACCGGCCGCTGGCGCAAGAAGCCGAACACTTGCTGACGCCGGCGCTATTGCTGGCGGCCTGGCAAGACAAGGAGGTCGCCGGTGCCGAATGGCTCGAACGCCATCTGCCATCGATTTTTTCGCGTTTTATACGCAGTAAAGGAAAGGAGTAGCTATGCAATGGTTAGCTGATTACTGGTGGATTATCCTGCTGGTTCTGGTGGGGATGGTCGTCAGCGGCATCAAGGAACTGCGCCGCGTTGACGTCAAAAGCTATCTGGCCAACAAGCCGGAGATTCCGCCGCACCGCGACAACAACGCCCAGTGGGATGACGAAGACGACTGGCCGAAGAAGAAGTGATATCAGGGCGCTCATCGGCGCCCTGAATTTTTAGCGGAAGGCGATCAGCTCGCCGCGCTTGCCGGACAAGGCTTCGTCCCAGTAGCGCTGCGGCACATAGTAATGCAACCTTTCCAGCGCGGCGTTCATCATGCCCTGGTTGATCGCATGCCCAACGTCCTGTTCCACGTCCAGCGTGAAATCGGCGCCGTTGGTCCGCAACGCCTCCGCCGCCGCGTGAGCGTGCTGCACCGCGATCACCGCGTCCTCTTCGCCGTGGATCAAATGCACCACGCTGTCGCCGAACGCCTGCTCAGGCAACTGGGCGAAACGCCCGCTGAATGCGACCACTCGCCCGGCGAGGCGGGTTTCCGCCTTCAACGCCTCCAGCGCCATGATCGCTCCCTGCGAGAACCCCACCAGGGCAGTGCCGGCATAGCCAACGCCGCTCAGCTGCTGCCAATGGCGCACCACGGCCACAAACTGCGGCATTACGTCTGCGATGCGGGCCACGCGGTTCTCTTCGGTCACGTCCTGCACCGAAAACCACTGGCGGCCGACGCCGTTGCCAAACGCTGCGGGGCCACCGATGCTTACCACCTGCGCCAGGGGAAACTCTTTGGCGAAGTAACTGCCGATCTCCCCCATCGCCACCGGGTTGTCGCCGACACCGTGAAACAGCAAGATCAGCTGCGCCGCCGGGGTCGCCGGGCTTTGGACAACGAAATGCTCATGTTTCATCGATGACTCCTTAATAGTAACCAAACCTGACGCAGCGACTGTCGTCGCCACACCGCTGACAGCCACTATACGCCGCTGAGAAATCGGGAAAATCGGGTTTTATTGAGCAACTTCTTCAATTTATTGCAATGACTGCGCCCAGTCGCGCCAGTAGCGGCAGTGCTGCGCATTCAGCTGTTCCAGCGCCTGCGCCGTTTCATGCCGCCAATGGCGCAGCAAGGCTTTCTGGCCGCTGACGCCCGCCCGCTCTGCGCACTCCGCGGGAGAGTGCCGCCGCTGCAGATGGCCGCGCAGTGCGGGCAGCGGCAGACTGCTGGCCAACAGTAACCGCTGCAACGCCCCCAGGCTGGCCTCCAGCGGCCGATGGGCAAAAGCGAACCCGGCCAGCTCGCGCCAGTCCTCTTCGCCGAGCGACGTATCGCCGTCGTCGCCCGGGATCGCCAGCGTAAGCTCGATACGCTGCCGCAGCCAGGGCCAGTCGCGTGCCAGATGCTTGTGCGCCGCGTGCCGCAGCGCCTCTCCTTGCTCGCTCAGGGGCAAGATCGCCATCGCGGTATAGCAGCCGCTGCTGGCCTCCGGCTTGCTGCCGATGCGCACCAGCTCGAAACCGCAGGATTGCCAAAAGCGCCACAGCGGCTCGGTATAGCCGAAGCTGACCGACAGAAAGTCCAGCCCCTGCGCCTGGCGGCGTTGCCGCTCGATCAACTGGCGCGCGATACCCCGCCGCCGCAATGCCGGCAGCGTCGCAATGCGGGTAATACGCCGTGAACGCAGCGTCGGCGCCCACCATTGGCCGCCATGCGCCGCCAACGACTGCGCCACCAGATTGCCGCGCGGCCGACGGCGGCCGGCCCACACGTCGTGCGCCAACTCGGCACTCAATCCGCCCTCTTCCACCAGCCACACGGCGCCGACCACCTCCAAACCGGCCTGCGCCAGCCCAAAATGCATGCCGGGCGCATCCATCAACCTGCGCAAATCCAGCGGTGAGGTGCGGTAATGCGCGCTGCTCAGCAGGGCGTAGAAACGCGCCAGCCGCTGCGGATCGGCGCACAGCTCGCCTTGTTCCGCCTGGCTGTAATCGATCGCCTGGCCATCCGCCGGCCAGGCGGGCAGCTCATTGAACAACAGCGCATTGTCCGTTATCCGTTCCAGCGCATCCCCCTGCGCCCAACGCATCGGCTGCTGCAGGCTCAGCGCCTGATAGGCCGGCAGCCCGGCGCAAAACTTCAGCAGAAAACCGCGGCCGGTGCCTTCATAGCCCTGCACCGTGGTGGTCAGCAACACGCGTGGGAAATAGCCGATCAACTGCTGCAACAGCGGCGCGGGGATCGCCGCCGCCTCATCCACCAGCAGCCACCCCACGGCGCTGACGTCGCCTTCCCGGCACTGCGCCAACAAGGCATCGGGCGCCCAAAACTGCGCGCGCCCCTGCGCCCATTCTCCGGCCACCGCCGTGGCGGCGCGGCTCGGCCCGGTGATCCAGCAGATCAGCGGCGACTGCGCCACCAGCATGCCCGCCAGCGTCGATTTGCCGCGGCCGCGAGCGGCGGTCAGCACCCACACGCCGGACTCGGCCTGCAGCAGCGCCGTCAAGATCGCCTGTTGTTCCTCGGTCGGCCGGCCATCCGGCGGCTGCCACCCTTCACGCACCGGCAGCGCGGCCAGCGTCAGGGGCTCATCCTGCCGCCAGATCGTCACTTCGCTGTCGTCGGTCAGATGCTGCTGCAGATGGCGGATGAAATGCGGGGTGGTGATCGGCTGCGGGCAATCGCTCCAGCGCAGGCTGTCGCCGTCCGGCAACTGAGCCCATTGCCGCCAGGGCGGCGTCAACAACAGCAGCCAGCTGCCGGCGCGCAGGGCGCCGCACAGCGCCGCCAACGCCTCTACGTCCAGCGAATGACCGGCATCGAACACTGCATGCAGCCGCTCCTGCCCCAGCAATTGACGCACCGCGCCGCTCGCCAACGCCGCCTGACCGGGCGGCGGATTCTCCCCGACCCAAGGCCAGTCGCCGGGCAACGTCGCCGCCAGCCGCTGCGCCTGTTCGCGGCACCACTCGGGTTCGCCGCTGAGCACCAGCAGGCGCCGGATGCCCTGCCGCCGCATGAGTTGTTGCGCTGCCTGTAGCATAAGGCTGTATCTCAATTCGAAAAAAATGCCGGAGTCAGGCTCCGGCACGTGAGGTGTTAACGGGATGCGAAGGTGTTGCAGGTATTGGGATCGCCGCTGTCGAAGCCCTGTTTAAACCAGGTGTAGCGCTGCTGCGAAGTGCCGTGGGTAAAGCTGTCCGGCACGACGCGGCCCTGGCTCTGTTGCTGCAACCGATCGTCGCCAATCGCCTGTGCGGCATTCAGCGCCGCCTGCAGGTCGCCCTCTTCCAGCATCTGCTGCTTCTCGGCGTATTTGCCCCATACGCCGGCAAAGCAGTCCGCCTGCAGCTCCATTTTCACCGACAGGCGGTTCACTTCCGCCTGGCTGGCGCCCTGCTGCATCTGGCGGACCTTCGGCTCGATGCCCAGCAGGTTCTGCACATGGTGGCCGACTTCGTGCGCCACCACATAGGCCTGAGCGAAATCACCGCCGGCGCCCAGCTTGGTCTTCATGTCCTGATAGAAAGACAGATCGATATACACCGTTCTGTCGCCCGGGCAGTAGAACGGCCCCATCGCCGCCTGACCGGTGCCGCAGCTGGTGCGCGTCACGCCGCGATACATCACCAGCTTCGGCGGTTGGTAGGTTTTGCCCATGCGCTGAAAAATCTCTTTCCAGTTATCTTCGGTCGAGGCCAGCACCACCGAAGTGAATTTGGCCAGCTCATCGTCTTTCGGACTGATGCTGGCGCTCTGTTGTTGACCCTGAGGAGCGACATTACCGCCGTTCAACAGCGGCGACAGATCGATGCCGTAATAGCCGGCCACCAGCACCACCACCAGAATGACGATGCCGCCCTTGCCGCGCACCGGCACGCGGAAACCGCCGCCACCGCCGCCCAAACCTGAAGACTGCCCGCGACGATCCTCAACATTGTCACTTTCCCGACGCCCTTGCCAACGCATAAATACACTCCAGATATTTCCCCTGCTCGTTGAAGATGCCGCGCGTTGGTAAGCGCAAAGGCAGCTTCAAGCCTGAGTGGGATAGGTTTTAGTCATCTCGCATCCATCATTATAAATGGTCTGCCGCGGAGGAAATGTAGAAATTTTCTGGAAAAATGCAGAACAGCGGGACGATCCGGCCGGATCGCCCCGAATGGCGGTGCCAACGCTTAGTCGAGCTTCACGCCGATGCGACGCGCCACTTCTTCGTAGGCTTCGATCAGCCCGCCCAGGCTTTGACGGAAGCGGTCTTTGTCCATCTTGTCCAGGGTGTTTTTGTCCCACAGACGGCTGCCGTCCGGCGAGAATTCATCGCCCAGCACCACTTCGCCGTTGAACAGGCCGAATTCCAGCTTGAAATCGACCAGGATCAGGCCGGCGTCGTCGAACAGCTTGGTCAATACTTCGTTGGCGCGGTAGCTCAGCTCACGCATGCGCGCCAGATGCTCTTTGCTCACCCAGCCGAAGGTTTCGCAGTAGGATTCGTTGACCATCGGATCGTGCATGGCGTCGTTTTTCAGGAACAGATCGAACAGCGGCGGGTTCAGCACCAGACCTTCTTCGATGCCCAGACGCTTCACCAGCGAACCGGCGGCGCGGTTGCGGATCACGCATTCCACCGGCACCATGTCCAGCTTCTTCACCAGCACTTCGTTGTCGGACAGCAGACGCTCCATCTGGGTCGGGATGCCGGCTTCTTCCAGTTTGCTCATGATGAAATGGTTGAACTTGTTGTTCACCATGCCTTTGCGATCGAACTGCTCAATGCGCTGACCATCCAGTGCTGACGTATCGTTGCGGAACTCCAACACCAACAGATCGGGATTCTCGGTGGTGTAAACGGTTTTTGCCTTTCCGCGATACAGCTCAGCTAGCTTTTGCATCTTACTTACTCCAGTGATGTATCCCCGTTGTCTCCCGAGCGCGGCCCGAAATTAGGGGGTATAGAATTGACCTAATGAATTCTTTGGCGTGCCGGGCACTATTGTGCCAAACCTGCGACGCAAACGATACCGTATAGACAAAACAAAAAGGGGCCGAAGCCCCTTTTTGGTTATTTAACGCTGGTTTTACTGAAGGCAGACTGGAATGCCGCCACCAGTGCGTCGTTTTTCGACTGGGTGAGCGGTTTGCCTTTCGGATCGATGAATTGCAGGCTGGTGCGGTTGTTGAGATCGCCGACCTGCAGCTTGTAATCCCCTTCCGCCAGCTCAGGATCCTTGACGCCCAACGCATCCCAATCGCTGCTGCTCAGGGACTTGTAGGTCACGGCGACGGTGCCCTGCGGACGGCTGCGGTCACCCACTTTCATCCCCAGTTTTTCGAGCGCCGGCGGCAGGCGATCCCACACCACGGTGTACGGGCCGCGCACGACCAACATCGGCAGGCCGGTATCATCGGCGCCGCTCTGCACGTCCAGCGCGCCGAAGCGGCTGGCGGTCTGGCTGCTCGCCAGGTTGTCCTGCTTGTCCAGACCTTCGATCAGGGTGTTGATCATCATGCCGTTGTAACGCTGGATCTCAGACTGATCGGTGACCTGTTCGGTCTTGCCCTGCTGCTGCAGGCCAACGCTTTTCACCACCAGCGCCTGCTGGTAGCCTTGTTGCTGCACGCTGATCTGATAACGGCCTTCGTACTGGTTGTCTTCGTCCAGACGGTTCCACTTCACCCAGTCGGTGGTCAGGGTCTGACCGGCGTCCTGGCGGGAAGCGATCGCGATGTTCTTCGCCTGCAGCAGGCTGACGACGCGCGACCACAGGTTTTGGTTCTGCGGGCTGTTTTCCAGCAGCAGCGTGCCGCTGTCGCCAGCGTATTGCGCGCGAGAACCGCTCAGCAGCGCCAACGGCTGCACCGGCGGACGAATGTCCAGTTGCTTGCCGACGTTGCCTTGCAGCGTCGTGGCGGGCACGTCATAGTTGCCGCTCTGCACCGGCAGGATCATGCCGGACGGCGCGTTCAGCGCCTTGAGCGGAGCCGCGTCGAGGTAAGCCTCGTCGCCGCTGACCTGGCGCTTGTAGCGCTGATCGCTGCTGCAGGCCGCCAGCATCATCACCAAAGAGATGCCCACTACTTTTGCTACCGTCGACTTTTGCAATGAATAAGCCATCAAATTTCCCTTAGAGTTACAGCAAACCGACGCTTTTCAGCGCGCGCTCCACCACCGGGCGGGCGGTTTCGCTCAACGGCGTCATCGGCAGACGCAGCGTATCGGTTGCCATCAATCCCAACGCCTTACAGGCCCACTTCACCGGAATTGGGTTTGCTTCTACAAATAGATCCTGATGCAACGGCATCAAGCGCTGATTTAAGCGGCGCGCTTCGGCGAATTTGCCCTGCGCCGCCAGCGCACAAAGTTCCGCCATCTCGCGCGCAGCCACGTTGGCCGTCACGGAAATCACCCCTTTGCCGCCCAGTTGCATGAAGTCCAGCCCGCTGGCGTCGTCGCCGCTCAGCAAAATGAAGTCTTCATCGTCAACCAGCACTTGGATCTGACTAACGCGACTTAAGTTCCCCGTCGCTTCTTTTACAGCAACAATATTCTTGATTTTCGCCAGCCGAGCGATGGTCGGCGGCAGCATGTCGCAGCCGGTGCGCGAAGGCACGTTATACAGGATCTGCGGCAGCTCGGTGCTCTCGGCGATCGCCTTGAAGTGCTGATACAGCCCTTCCTGCGTCGGCTTATTGTAGTACGGCGTCACCGTCAAACAACCTACCACGCCAGTGTTGGCGAAGCGGGTGGTGAGCGCGATGGCTTCGGCGGTAGCGTTGGCACCGGTGCCGGCGATCACCGGAATGCGGCCGTCGGCCAGCTCCAGCGTCTGCAGCACCACGTCAACGTGCTCGTCATGGGCAAGCGTTGCGGACTCGCCGGTGGTCCCTACGGAAACGATCGCCGCGGTGCCACTGGCTACATGATAATCGATCAATTTTTTCAGGCTCGCGCGATCGACAGCACCTTTGTCGTCCATCGGCGTAACCAGTGCAACAATACTTCCCGTAAACATTGGCCGTCCCCTCCACAAACAAGTCACTCATGGTACTTTTGCTGCCTATCCAAAAGCAAGCGCACAACCGCGTTGTAAGCGCTTGGCAGGCGGTTTTTTTTATGTTTACCATGGTAACCCCATTAAGCACGACAGGAAGCGCCATTTTGCCTCAGTCAGACGAACACTATCTCGTGATTACCGCGCTCGGCGCCGACCGCCCCGGAATCGTCAATACCATCACCCGCCACGTCAGCAGTTGCGGATGCAATATCGAAGATAGCCGTCTGGCCATGCTGGGAGAGGAGTTCACGTTCATCATGCTGCTGTCCGGCAGCTGGAACGCCATCACCCTGATCGAATCCACCCTGCCGCAAAAAGGCGCGGAGCTGGAGCTGCTGATCGTGATGAAGCGCACAAACTCGCATGAAAGGCCGCCGATGCCGGCCACCGTGTGGGTTCAGGTCGAGGTGAAGGACTCGCCGCACATCATCGAACGTTTTACCGATCTGTTCGACTCCAGCCAGATGAATATCGCCGAGCTGGTCTCACGCACGCAGCCGGCGGACGGCGACCTGCCGCCGCAGCTGTATATTCAAATCACCGCCCACAGTTCCGGCGATCGAGACGCCTCAAATATTGAGCAAGCCTTCCATCGCCTATGTACAGAATTGAACGCGCAAGGCAGTATTAGCGTGGTGAACTATCCACAGCATGATGAGAAAGATGGAGAGTAGTGATGAGCCCATTGAAAGCCGGTGACACAGCGCCGAAATTTAGTTTGCCTGACCAGGACGGTGAGGAAATTAATTTGGCCGACTTCCAGGGACAGCGAGTATTGGTTTATTTCTATCCGAAGGCGATGACGCCGGGCTGCACCGTGCAAGCCTGCGGCCTGCGGGACAACATGGACGAATTGAAAAAGGCCGGAGTCGAAGTGCTGGGCATCAGCACCGACAAACCGGAAAAACTGTCGCGCTTCGCCGAAAAGGAGCTGCTCAACTTCACGCTGTTGTCTGATGAAGACCATCAAGTATCGCAACAGTTTGGCGTGTGGGGCGAGAAAACCTTCATGGGCAAGACCTATGACGGCATTCATCGCATCAGCTTCCTGATCGACGCCAAAGGCAAGATTGAAAAAGTGTTTGATGATTTCAAAACCACCAATCACCACGACATCGTTCTGAACTACCTGCAGCAGTAATTCTCACGAAGCGCAGCGGCCAGCTGCGCTTCGTCTCCCTCCGTCAGCCGGCCTTGTCTTCCACCTCGACCCGCAGTTCATCCGGCCAGGCGTGAATCACCGCCTTCACCAGCGTCGCCAGCGGTATGGCGAAAAACACGCCCCAGAAGCCCCACATTCCGCCGAACACGATCACCGACAGGATAATCACCAGCGGATGCAGGTTGACCGCCTCGGAGAACAGGATCGGCACCAGCAGGTTGCCGTCCAGCCCCTGCACCACCAGATAGGCGACGATCAGCGTCCAGAAATCGGCGCCGACGCCCCACTGGAACAGCGCTACCACCACCACCGGTATGGTGACCAGCACCGCGCCGATATAGGGGATCAGCACCGAAAAACCCACCAGCACCGCCAGCAGCAGCGAGTAGCGCATGTCCAGCACGGCGAACACCAGGTAGGTCGCCACGCCGACAATCACCATCTCCAGCACCTTGCCGCGAATATAGTTGGTGATCTGCTGATTCATCTCGTTCCAGACCTGCCCCGCCAGACCGCGATTGCGCGGCAACACGCGGCGCACCGCGTTCAGCAGCTGCTCTTTGTCTTTCAACAGGAAGAACATCATCATCGGCACCAGGATCAGGTAGATAGCCAGCGTCAACAGGCCGACCAGCGACGCCAGCGAGAATTTCACCACCGACTCGCCCATGCCGGACAGCCGGCTGCGCAGATTTTCCGCCATCATGTCGATGATGCCGGCATCCACCAGCGCCGGATAACGCTTCGGCAGCGTCGCGGCAAAGTTATAGAACTGGTTGAGCATGCCCGGCAGATCGCTCATCAGATTGATGCCCTGCTGCCAGGCGGTCGGCGCGACGACGAACACCAGCAGCATGGCGACGCCCGCGAACACCAGCAGCATGATGCTCGCCGCCCAGGTGCGCGAACAGCCGATGCGCTGCAGGCGCGCGGTCGGCCACTCCAGCAGATACGCCAGCACGATGGCGACCAGCAACGGGGTCAGAATACCGTGCAGAAAATAGAGAATGAGGAAGCCGGCGACCAGGATCACCAGCAACGCGATAGCCTGTGGATCGGTGAAACGGCGGCGGTACCACTGTAATAGCATCTCCAGCATCAGAGTGGGCTCCTCGAGATTTGACGGGCGGGCATGGCGATTCCTGTGATGGGCCTGATTAAAGCATAGATAGAACGGCGCACGTGGGGGTGTGCAAAGCACTCAGAGTACTCAAAGTTCGCCATACATCAACAGCGATTTGGCTGAATTTATCGCGCCGGTGGGCGATCGGCGCAAAAATCCGCAGACGCCGCGTCAGAGTCGGTGAACGGCCCCGGGCGGGGCCGCAGAAGATTACAGCGAGGCACTGATGGAGAGCGGCGAACCGACCGCCAATGCGAACAACAACACACAGCCGATGGCGATCGCCGCCGCCAGATCATTTTTCATTGTCCTGTCCCTTGATGCGTAAACCGATTATCGCCACGAACTCTGTCGGTTCTTTACGTTGAAGGCCTCTGCCGATGCACACCATTAAAAACCCCCGCCTAAGCGGGGGGAGAAAACGTTCTGGTGCATCAAGTATTACAAGGAGGTCATGAGGGATTGCTAACCCTAAATGACTATTTCAAGCTAGGATTATTCCCAGAGCATGGCAAGCGATCGCGTCGAGGTTCTCCGCACTTTGAGAAAAACCTCATAAAAAAATCCCGCACGGCAGCGGGATGAAGGGATGATAACGTCATAAATTTTTTATGCGGACAATGAGGCGGTATTGTCGTCATTTGGCGACAATACCGCGCCGCTCAGGCGGTCTCAAGGGAAATCTGACCGCCGTAAGGAAATCAGAATTTCGCCAACGCAGGCGATCGTGAGCCATTGTGCAGCAACGAAAAGAAATGGGATTTTCGTCAGACCGCCGCCGTGTAAAAACAGGTAACATGGTCGCCATAATCCCAAATGCCGTCGGGGGAGAGATGAACAACAAGCCATTTGAATTTGATGAGGCAATCTGCCAGGCAATTGGGCGCGGCGTATGCGAAGTCGTGAAAATAGGGGATGAAATCAGCGTCTTCTCTCTGCTGGAAGCTATCGAGAGCTTCATCGAGCGGCAGGCGCTCAGCGAAAGTGAAGTCGCGGCGGCGGACGACGCGCTGGATTTGATCAGCGGTTTGGTCCGCCGCCAGTGCTGACGCCTGTTACGAGGCGCAGCCGATGAGCCGTTGCTCTACCGTGACGCCGGGCATCATTTGCCGTAAACCGGCAATCAAATCGTCACCCGCCGCACGCAGCGCCGCCAACGGCATCGCCGGCAGGCTCTCCAGGATGAACCACATCCGTTCGGCCTCGGCGCTCAACCGGGTTCTGACCCCCTGGCGCCAATTCCAGCGGCGGCAGGTCACACCGCGATCGTCGCGCCAGACCACCTCACCCGCCTCCGGCGATTCATGGATCACCGCCCCCTCTTTGACGGTATCGAACAGTTCGCTGCCATCCGCGACGATCAGCCGCGGCTCGCCGACATAAGCCGCGATATTCTCGCCCCCCACCGGCACCGCATAACGAATGCTGACGGCGTTGTAGAGATCGACCACCGGATCGATGCTGGGCATCGTGCCGTCGCGCAACGCGCGCTTGCGCAAGGCGTCGGCGGAACAGGGCGTACGCTTGGGTTTGGCGCCAAACTTCATGAAGACATCGCGCCAGGCCGAGAGATGCGCCTCAGCCCAGGGCGCGTCTTCCTCGCCGAGGGCACGACAGGCCTGCGCCAACGCCAGCGCCCCCACGTCCGGGTTGGTTATGGGAGCCGCGGCCACGGTAATGCTTAACGCCCGGAAACCGGGCGCCAGCGCAGCGACGGCCGGATCGATTGACGGATCGACTAAAATCATTGAATAATCCTATATTGACCATTTTATTCCATGATATTGACCGATGAGCAAAAAAGTCAACAGACCGACCGAGTTCGGCGCCGACGTGCAAACCGTCAGCGAAGCGGTGTCGCACCGCATCAAACAGCAGCGAAAAAACCAAAAGCTGTCTCTGGACGAGCTGTCGCGCCGGGCGGGCGTCAGCAAGGGCATGCTGGTGGAGATCGAGAAAGGCAGCGCCAATCCCAGCATCGCCATCCTGTGCAAACTCGCGGCGGCGCTGGGCCTGTCGGTAGCGGACATCGTGAACGTGACCCGCGCCCCCGCCGCCTACCTGGTTGAAAGCCAAGATATTCCCACGCTGTGGCATGGCGATCGCGGCGGCTCGGCCCGTTTGCTCGCGGGCACCCAAGGCCCGAACATGATAGAACTGTGGCGGTGGGAAATGGCGCCGGGGGAAGCCTATGCATCGGGCGGCCATCCGACGGGCACCTTCGAGCTGCTGCACGTTGAGCAAGGCGTCTTGAGCCTTACCGTCGAACAAACCGAGCTCAGGATTACGCCAGGCTGTTCGGCGGTCGCCAAAACGGACGGCCCACATCGGTACGCCAACGAGGGCGAAGACACGCTTATTTTCACCATGACGGTCGCC
>NZ_CAJCKE010000047.1:0-23990 GCF_903970925.1 Serratia sp. ME47
CAGCGGCCCCGAAGGGGCGAGGCCCAGGGATGGGCTGAGTAACGTTGGCAAAGCCAACCGTCTGATAGGGCAAAGGCGCGGGTTGCCAGGGGCCGCGCCTTCGGCCCCTGGCTCGGTCGAGGTGCGTGAGCCACATGGGGCATCTCACTTTTATCGACCGAAAATGTCACGAACGCCTGCAGAAAAACGCTTAACTGAATCAGCATTGTGCTCTAGCCGCGCCTTATTGCAACGCCATCACCGCCTCTATCTCTACGCACACTGCGGGTGAGAACAACGCGCTGACCGCCATCAATGAACAGGCCGGCAGCGCGCCGTCGAAATAGTCAAACAGCACCGGGCGCACGCTCGCCAGATCGGCGATGTCGGTCAGGAACACGCTGATTTTAATCAATGCCTTGAGATTGACGCCTTCGCTGGCGGCGATGGTCGCCAACTGCTCAAGGATCTCTTGCGTTTGCTGCGGCGCGCTCAAGCCCTGCGCGTCGGTGGCGAAGGCCGTCAAGCCCGATACGTACAGGCGATCGCCGTGGCGCACGGCGTGCACATAAGGGCCACCCGGCGTAGGCAATTGCGGATAATTAATGCGTTTTAATGATGTCATGGTCAAACCCCGCGCAAGACCGGTTAATAAAATCGACAAACTTGGTTAGGATACTGGAGAAAACGCGGCAAAGCGCCGCACGCCGATGATATCTGAGAGAATCATCCCCCTTTATGTTATACGCCGTCTCTCACGCGAATGTGACAGTGCGGCGCAGATCGGCAACAAGGATGCAGAGACGATGAACCCGCTTTTTACGCCTTACCTGCAGCGCTGGCGGCTGGAGCAGGACGGCAAAGCCTTCGAAACCCACAGCAGTCTGTTGATGCCGGTGCGTTATCGGGGCGCGGCGGCCATGCTGAAGATCGCCCGCGAGCAGGAGGAGCGCTTCGGCGGGCAGCTGATGTGCTGGTGGCGTGGAGAAGGCGCCGCGCAGGTGCTGGCGTGGCACGACGACGGCATTTTGCTGGAGCGCGCGCAGGGCGAAGGGTCGTTGGCGCAGCTGGTGCGTGACGGCGACGATGAACAAGCCACGCAGATCCTGTGCCGGGCGATCGCCGCCTTGCATGCGCCGCGGGCGGCGCCGTTGCCTGAGCTTATCCCGTTGCAGGAGTGGTTCAGCTCGCTGTGGCCGGCGGCCCAGGCGCACGGCGGCATGCTGCGTCTCAGCGCCACGGCGGCGGCGGAGCTGTTGAGCAGCCCGCGAGAAGAAAGCGTGTTGCACGGGGATATCCACCATGACAATGTGCTGGACTTTGGCGCACGCGGTTGGCTGGCGATCGATCCCAAGCGTTTGTACGGTGAACGGGGCTTCGATTACGCCAACATCTTCTGCAATCCTAACTACGGCGTCGCCACCGATCCGGCCATTTTCCATCGCCGCGTGGAACAGGTGTGCCGGTTGGCCGGGCTGGATCGCCGGCGTTTGCTGCAATGGATCCTGGCCTGGTCGGGGCTTTCCGCCGCCTGGTTTATGGAAGACGGGCAGGCGGCGGACATCGATTTTCGCGTCGCGGAACTGGCGGCGCGCGCGCTGGATCTCACGTTGCCGGACGGCGATTCAGGGTTCATCCTGCCAGTAATCGAGCGAGGCTGAAGGGCGCTGCAGGTAACGCACCTGCTCGCCGTCATTGCCGCGCGCCATCGCCTGGTATTTGCCTGAGTCCGGATACATCACCACTTCCGGCTGTTCGCGCGTGCTGACGGACAGATACTTCAGCGGCGCGTCGGAGGTGTTGATGATCTGGTGCGGGTATTCCGGGCCAGGCGGAATGAAAATGACATCTCCGCTGACGATCGGCAGCATTTCTCCGGCTACCCGCAGCGTTCCGCTGCCTTCCAGAATGATGAACATTTCCTCCTGAGCGTAGTGAAAATGATAGGGGCAGGAACGCATGCCCGGCGCCACACAATCGAAGGAGGCGCCCAGCTTGTCGGCGGCGGTGCCGGTGCCGAGACGAGCGCCGACGCTGTCATACAGCGGCGGTCGCCGGTCATGCTTCATCTCTACCTGTTCGACATTGCGTATCAAGCGCTGGGCCAACAGCGCGGCTTTCTCGGTCATAAGCTTCCTTGGTGACGGCGTCACTTATTATGTGAATTGACATTCAGACGACAGAGAAAGTGAAGGCGCCACGGCGCCGCTTGTCAATGTAGACCGCCCGTTACGTCACGGTGTTTCGCCGCGGCAGCGACAGCAGCAGATGCGCGATGGCGCCGCCGACAATGCCCCAGAATGCCGAACCGATGCCGAGTAACGTGACGCCGGAGGCGGTGATGAGGAAGGCGATCAGCGCCGCGTCGCGCTGTTTTTCATCATGCAGCGCGCGTTGCAGGCTGCCGCCGATGGTGCCGAGCAGCGCCAGCCCGGCGATGGTGTGGATCAAGGCGACCGGCAACGCGCTGAACAGCAGGCCGATGGCGCCGCCGAACAACCCGGCCAACAAATAGAAGCCGCCGGCGGCCACCGCGCCCATATAGCGCCGCTGTGGATCGGGATGCACGTCCGGCCCCATGCAAATGGCGGCGGTAATGGCGGCGATGCACACCGAGAAACCGCCGAATGGCGCCAGCAGCAGCGCGGTCAGCGCCGTCCAGGCGATCAGCGGTGAGGTGGGAACACGGTAGCCCGCCGCCTGCAGCGTAGCGATCCCGGGGGCGTTCTGTGAAGCCATGGTGACCACGAAGAAGGGCACGCCGATGCCGAGCAGCGTCGGCCAACTGAAATGCGGCGCGATAAATTCCGGCACGGCGACCGCCGGCGCCTGTTGCGCCAGATGGATATCGCCCTGTAGCGCGGCGATCGCCAGCCCAATCGCCAGCGTCAGTACGATGGCATAACGCGGCAGGTAACGGCGGCTGAGCAGATAGGCCAGCCCCATACCGGCGCTGAGGAGGAAATTGAGCTGCAGTGAAGCGAAGGCGTCCAGCCCGAAACGCAGCAGGATCCCCGCCAACATCGCGGCAGAAATCGCCTGCGGAATATAATCCATCAGGCGGGCGAACAGCCCGGTGACGCCGCAGAGCAGGATCAGGCCCGACGCAAAGATGAACACCCCGATCGCCTCATTGATCGGCGTGCCGGGCAGGCTGGTGACCAGCAGCGCCGCTCCTGGCGTCGACCACGCGGTGAGGATCGGGGTGCGATAGTACAGCGAAAGCCCCAGCGAGGTGACGCCCATCGCGATCCCAAGCGTGCTCAGCCAGCCGCCGATCTGCGCCGGCGTGGCGCCTGCGGCGGCGGCGGCCTGGAAAATGATGGCGGCAGAGCTGGTGTAGCCGACCAGAACGGCGACAAAGCCGGCCATGACGGCGGGCAGGGTCAGATGGCGCAAGGAGAGGGCTGGGCGCATGAGGAGCTCCAATCGGTGAGTGTGCGTTATAACGCACGGTAAGAAATCAGCATAGCACCGTGCGCTATAGCGCACAAGCGGGTATAATCGAGCGCGATACGCAGAGGAGAACAGGATGCAGGAACTTGCCGGCCATTTGGCGCACACCCTTCGCACGCTGCGCGCGCAGCGCGGCTGGAGCCTGACGCAGGCGGCGGAATACACCGGCGTCAGCAAGGCGATGCTCGGGCAGATTGAGCGCGGCGAATCCAGCCCGACGGTGGCGACGCTGTGGAAGATCGCCACCGGTTTCAACGTGGCGTTCTCCGCCTTTCTTGAGGCGTCGCCCGCGCAGCAGCAGGCGACGCTGCACCGCTACGGCGAACTGCCGGTGTACGATCAGGACAACGCCGATATGCGCGTGGTGCCGCTGTTTCCCTACGATCGCCAGCTGGGTTTCGACATGTTCGTCATCGATCTCGCGCCGGGCGCGCTCAGCGAATCGTCGCCGCATGAGCCGGGCGTGATTGAGCATGTGATCGTGATCAGCGGCCGGTTGGAATTGGCGATAGACGGCGAGTGGCACAGCCTGGCGGCCGGCGAGGCGATGCGCTTTCAGGCCGATCGGCCGCATGCCTACCGCAACGCCGGTTCACACACGGTGCGCATTCACGATCTGATCCACTATCCTCAATCCTGACTCAACGCGGCGGCCGCGGGCTTTGACTCCGCGCCGCCAAACGCCTACCTTGTTGAAAATGACTCTTATTTCACAGGCTGTCGCCCATGACGGGGCGGCGTTGCAGCCGACTCAAAAGGAGCTTGATTTTGCCGGTCACCAATCGACGTCAGTTTATTAAACTCAGTGCGCAAACCGCAGGAGCCGTATTCGCGATGACTTCATTACCCAACAGTATCCGCCTGGCGATGGCGGCGGAGGGCGGCGCGGCCGCCGGCGATGAATTCCTGTGGCTGGAAGAGCTGCAGGGTAAAAAAGCGCTGCAATGGGTGCAGCAGGAAAATCAGCGCACCGTGGCACGTTTCGGCCAGGGCGAAGACTTTCAGCGCATTGAGCGCGAAGTCCTGGATATCCTCAATAAAGACACCCAGATCCCGTGGGTGAGCAAACGCGGCGAGTACTATTACAACTTCTGGCAGGATCAGGCCAACCCGCGTGGCCTGCTGCGGCGTACCACGCTGGACGAGTACCGCAAGGCCAAACCGGCCTGGGAGACGGTGCTGGATATCGATGCGCTGGGCAAGGCGGAGGGCAAGGATTGGGTTTATCAGGGCTCTCAACCGCTGGCACCGGAATACCGTTATTGCCTGATGCAGCTGTCGCCGGACGGCGGTGACGCCACCGAAATCCGCGAATTCGATCTGGTGGCCAAACGCTTCGTCAAAGACGGTTTTAACGTACCGGTGGCGAAAAGCCGGGTTTCCTGGGTCGATCGGGACACGCTGTTCATCGCCACCGATTTCGGCCCCGGCTCGATGACCCAGTCCGGCTACGCGCGCATCGCCAAACGCTGGCGGCGCGGCACGCCGCTGAGCGCCGCGGAAACGCTGTATGAAGCGCAGCCCGAGGACATGGCGGTCTTCGCCTATCACGACCGCACGCCGGGCTTTGAGCGCGATTTCGTCGGCCGCAGCCTGGACTTCTACCGCCGCGACTATTTCTTGCTGACTCAGGACGGCCGGCAGAAAAAAATCGACATCCCCGCCGACGCCGAGCTGGATACGCATCGGGAATGGCTGCTGATCAAGCCGAGCAGCGATTGGGACGTGGGCGGCAAGCGCTATCCGTCCGGCTCGCTGTTGGCGGCCAATTTCGACGACTATCTGGCGGGCAAGCGCGAGCTGCAGCCGCTGTTTACCCCGACGGCGGAGCAGGCGCTGAGCGGCTACAGCGGCACTCGCGATCACCTGATCCTCAGCATCATGGATAACGTGGTCAACCGACTGGAAGTGCTGACGCCGCAGGGCGGCAGCTGGCAACGTCGCCCGCTGGGCAATCCCGGCGCCATCAGCACCCTTTCCGCCGGCGGCATCGACGACGAGAGCAACGCCTATTTCCTGACGGTCAGCGGGTTCCTGCAGCCGACCTCGCTGTATATGGGCAACCTCGACGGCGGGGAAGCGACGCTGCTGAAACAGGCGCCGCAGGACTTTGACGCCGCCGGCTATCAGGTCAGCCAGCATTTCGCGCGCTCCAAGGACGGCACCCGCGTGCCGTATTTCCAGATCGCCGCCAAAGATCTCAAGCTGGACGGCAGCACGCCGACGCTGCTGTACGGCTACGGCGGGTTTGAAGTGCCGCTGCTGCCGGGCTATCTGGGCGGCAAGGCGCCGGCCTGGCTGGAGCGCGGCGGGGTATACGTGGTGGCCAACATTCGGGGCGGCGGTGAATATGGTCCGGCCTGGCATCAGGCGGCGCTCAAGCAGAATCGTCATCGTGCCTATGAGGATTTCGCCGCCGTGGCCGAAGACCTGTTCGCGCGCAAGGTGACTTCCGCGCCGCATCTCGGCGCGCGCGGCGGCAGCAACGGCGGCCTGCTGGTAGGCAATATGCTGACGCTGTATCCGCAGCTGTTCGGCTGCATCGTCTGCGAAGTGCCGCTGTTGGACATGCAGCGCTATACCCAACTCTCCGCCGGCGCGTCGTGGATCGCGGAATACGGCGATCCCAGCAAGCCGGAGCAGTGGGCCTATATCAAAACCTTCTCGCCGTACCACAATATTCAGGCGAAAACGGCCTATCCGCCGGTGCTGTTCTATACCGCCACCAGCGACGATCGGGTCAACCCGGCCCACGCGCGCAAAATGGCGGCGCGCATGCAGGCGATGGGGTATCAGCAGGCTTACTTCTACGAAAATACCGAGGGTGGGCACAGCGCCGCCGCCGACAAGCAACAGGCGGCGTTCCACAGCGCGCTGGTGAGCGAATTCATGTGGGCCAATCTGAGCGGCAAGCGCAAGCCAGCGTAAACACGTTTCTTGCGGGCATAAAAAAACGCCGGGGGTTAACCCCGGCGTTTCTATTTACGCTCAATCCGCCGGCGATCAGTGGGCCGCCGTGGCTTCCTGCGCTTTCTGATTCAGGTCTTCGCTGGTGTCCAGCGTCATGCGGTACAGTTTCGGCGCGGTCAGCATCATCAGGATGGCGATGACGGCGGTGGCGATGCCGATTTGCATAAACACATGGCTGTAGATGGCCAGTGAAGCGTGCGCGTCGTTGATGTCGCTAGGGACGGCGGTCAGACCGGCGACTTTACCGGCGATCAGCGCCGCGGCGGCGGTGGTCAGGAACCAGGAACCCATGATGAAGCCCATCAGACGCTGCGGCACCAGCTGCGCCACCATCGCCAGACCCAGACCGGAAATCATCAGCTCGCCGATGCTCTGCAGCGCGTAGCTCAGGATCAGCCAGTTGACCGACACGATGCCCTGTTCGTTGGCGAAGCTGGCGCCCCATGGCAGCACCAGGAAGGCGCAGGAACACAGGATCATGCCGAAAGCGAACTTGTGCGGCATCGGCAGGCGATCGCCCATCTTGTTATACAACGCGGCCAGAATCGGGCTGGCGAGCATGATCCAGAACGGGTTCAGCGCCTGGTACTGCTCCGGCTCGAAGGCGACGCCGAAGATGCTGTGCTCCACGTTGTGGATGGCGAAGAAGTTCAGCGACGTCGGCATCTGGCTGTACAGCACGAAGAACACCACCGCTTCCAGCATCAGCAGGAAGGCGACGATCATTTTACGGCGTGCGGCGCCATGCAGGGCGAAGGCTTCCTTGGCGAACACGATCACGATCCCGGCGGAGATGAAGGCCAGCGCCCAGCGCGCGATCACCTGGTTGTGCAGCAGCCAGCTGGACACGGCGACCAGCGCCACGATGCCGACCAGCACCATCAGCAGTTTCGGCAGATGCAGCGGCTTGAAGTCAGGCCTGGAGCCGTTTTTCTTCACCCACTTGTGGCACATCATAAAGTTGACCAGGGTGATCAGCATGCCGACCACGCTCAGGGAGAACGCCACGCTCCAGCCGTACTTCGCCGCCAGCCACGGGGTAGCCAGCATGGAGAAGAAGGAACCGATGTTCACCGACATGTAGTACATGGTGAAGGCGCCGTCGATACGCGGGTCGTCTTTCTCATAGCAGGTGGAGAGCAGGGAGGACGGGTTAGCCTTGAACAGGCCGCTGCCCACGGCGATGGTCGCCATGCCCAGGTAGACCCAGAAGATGTCGTGGCCGGAGTAGGCCACCATGGCGTAACCGGCGGCCAGCACCAGCGCGCCGAGCACGATCACGCGTTTGGCGCCCAGCACCTTGTCGCCCAGCCAGCCGCCAATGGCGACGAAGCCGTATACCAGGGCGCTGAAAGAAGAGAACAGGGTGATGGAGTCGGCTTCGCTCAGACCGAGCATCTTGACCAGATAAACCGCCATGATGCCTTGCAGGCCGTAATAGCCGAAGCGCTCCCACAGTTCGATCGAGAAGATCAGATAGAATGCTTTCGGTTGTTTGAACGCGTTAAGGCTCACGCTCTCCTGGTGTTGGTTGTTTGCTGTTGACACTGGTACCTCTGTTTTTTCGCAGCCCGTCTTTAGGGGACGGGAAAGTACAAAAGTTGATGCGGAACGGCATCCTTTTGCGTTGTTATAGGATGGGGACGGCGGTTAATGTTCACTATCTTTGTCAACGTGGCAAGCAGTTTGTCATATTCGGTTACATTTAACGCCGGCAGGATTATGCCGCGATGTTGCAAATGTTATGCAGTATTAACTTTGGGCTTTTAGTGGTTTATCGATTTTTTGTTTTGATTAAAAGCTATACGAATTTTAAACAGGGATATATTCTGCTGAATTGCTATTTTTTAGCGCATCAGTGTACGTGAGGTTATGAATCCGTTGGAATGTTGTGTATATGGCGCGATTTGTAAAATTATAGAAATTCAGGAAAACGGGGCTGGCATTTGTGAACGCCTTGTGATCCTGAAAGCGTGACGTTCACCGCAATTTTCGACTAATTTTTTGCTTGAAAATAACGCAGCGATGGGTTTCTTACTGAAAACCGCGATAACGCCGGGGTTACTGCTGCGCGATATCACATTTTTGATAAAAAAGCGGCGTTGGCGAGGGAAGAGGACGCGGCGGGTGCGGTTTGCCGCACCCAACTGACTCAGGATTCCGGATAAACCTTTTCTTTATATTCGCACAGGTCTTCGATGATGCAGGAGCCGCAGCGCGGTTTGCGCGCGATACAGGTGTAGCGGCCGTGCAGGATCAGCCAGTGATGGCAATCGACCTTGAATTCGGCGGGCACCACCTTCAACAGTTTCTCCTCCACCTGATCGACGTTCTTGCCCGGCGCAAAGTGGGTGCGGTTGCACACCCGGAAGATATGGGTGTCCACGGCGATGGTCGCCCAGCCGAAGGCGGTGTTGAGCACCACGTTAGCGGTTTTGCGGCCAACGCCCGGCAGCGCCTCCAGCGCGGCGCGATCTTCCGGCACTTCGCCGCCGTGCAGCTCCAGCAGCATGCGGCAGGTCTTGATCACGTTTTCGGCCTTGCTGTTGAACAGACCGATGGTCTTGATGTACTCCTTGACGCCATCAACCCCCAGCGCCAGCATGGCGGCGGGGGTGTTGGCGACCGGATAGAGTTTGGCGGTCGCCTTGTTGACGCTCACGTCGGTGGCCTGCGCAGACAGCAATACCGCGATCAGCAGCTCAAACGGCGTGGTGTACACCAGCTCGGTGGTCGGATGCGGGTTGTTGTCGCGCAGCCGGGTCAGAATTTCCAGTCGCTTCTGCTTGTTCATCAGGCCTTCTCAGCACGTCCTTGTTCCAGCAGCGGTTCCGCCGCCACGGCGCGGGCTTTGCGCGCCTTCATTCTTTCGTCGATCAGATACTTGACCGCCAACAGCAGGCCCAGGCCGATAAAGGCGCCTGGCGGCAGCATGGCCAGCAGGAACGGGCTGTCGAAGTGCACCACTTCGATGCGCAGCGATTTGGCCCAGCCGCCCAGCAGTTGATCGGCGCCGTCGAACAGCGTGCCGTTGCCCAGCAGCTCGCGCATTGAACCCAGCGTCACCATGACGCCGGTGGCGCCGAGGCCGATGGCCATGCCGTCCAGCGCCGAGAGGCCGACCGGTTTCTTGGCGGCCACCGCTTCGGCGCGGCCCACGACGATGCAGTTGGTCACGATCAACGGAATAAAAATGCCGAGCGACTGATACAGACCGAAGGCATAGGCGTTGATCAGCATCTGCACGATGCTCACCACCGCGGCGATGATCATGACGTAGATCGGAATACGCACTTCGCTTGGCACCCAGCGACGCACCGCGGAGATGGAGGCGTTGGTGAGCGTCAGCACCAGCGTGGTGGCCAGCCCCAAGCCCAGCGCGTTGGTGACGGTGGAGGTCACCGCCAGCAGCGGGCACATGCCCAGCAGCTGCACCAGGGCGGAGTTGTTCTTCCACAACCCCTGGACGATCAATTCTTTGGCTTCACTCATTCGCTGGCTCCACACGCAGGTAAGCTTTCAAGTTTAGGCGGCAGCGTTTCCATATACAACGCCGTGCGGCGCACCGCATTGACCACCGCACGCGGGGTGATGGTGGCGCCGGTGAATTGGTCGAACATGCCTCCATCTTTCTTCACCGCCCAGCGTTTGTCGTCCGGGCCTTCGATTTTCTTGCCGCTGAAGAAGGAAATCCAGTCGGAAATGCGCAGTTCGATCTTGTCGCCCAGCCCCGGGGTTTCATGGTGTTCAATCACCCGGGTGCCGAGTACCGTGCCGTTGAAATCGGCGCCGACCAGCAGCTTGATGGCACCGGAGTAGCCGTCCGGCGCGGTGGTTTCCAGCGCCGCGGCGGTCGGTTGCCCGTTTTTGCGCGCCAGGTATAAACGGTGTGGCGCGCCGTCGCCCAGCGCCGGATCGCTGACCAGGAAGCATTCGTTCTGCATGACGTTGTCGTAATTTTCCGGCGGCACCACCTGATCGAGCAGGGCTTTTTGCTGCAGCGCCGCCTGATGCGCGATGGTGGTTTTCGTCAGGGCGTAGACCACGGCGGTGAGGCCGGTGGTGACCGCCGCAAACACCGCCAGCGTGGTGCCGTGCTTTCTCATGGAATTCAGCATGGCGGCTCCTTAGCGATGGCCGTACACGCGCGGCTGCGTGTAGTGGTCGATTAACGGGACGGTGATGTTGGCGAGCAGCACGGCAAAGGCCACGCCGTCAGGGTAGCCGCCATAAACGCGGATCAGCCAGACCAGCACGCCGATCAGCGCGCCGTAGATTAAACGGCCCTTCGGCGTGGTGGAGGCGCTGACCGGGTCGGTGGCGATAAAGAACGCGCCCAGCATGCTGGCGCCGGAGAACAGGTGGATCAGCGGCGAAGCCTGATGCGCCGGATCGAGCCACCAGGCCAGACCGGAGCAGAAGGCGATGGCGGCCAACATGCTGAAGGGGATCTGCCAGTGGATCAGGCGGCGCGCCAGCATAAACAGGCCGCCGGCCAGAAAGCCGAGGTTAACCCACTGCCAGCCGATGCCCGCCAGCGCGCCGCCGAACAGCGGCTGCTGCAACACTTGTTCAACGCTGTGGCCGCTGCGCAAACCGGTTTTGAAGCCGTCGAGCGGTGTAGCCTGGCTGATGCCGTCAACGCCCATCTGCAATTCGTGCAGCGTCGCGCCCTGAGCGGTATGGCCGCTGAAAATGGCCAGCAGCGTGTCGTGGAACGACAGCGCGGTGGCGCGCAGCTCATCCGGCGGCAACCAGCTGGTCATCTGCACCGGGAAGGAGATCAGCAGCACCACGTAACCGACCATCGCCGGATTGAACGGGTTCTGCCCAAGGCCGCCGTACAGCTGTTTGGCGATGACGATGGCGAAGAAGGTGCCGATGACGATCATCCACCACGGGGCCAGCGGCGGCAGGCTGATGCCGAGCAGCAGCGCGGTCAGCAGGGCGGAGTTGTCCGCCAGCCGGCTGCGCACCGGCAGCTTGCGCAGCCTGAGGATCGCGCCTTCTGCGGCCAGCGCGACGATCGCCGCCAGCGCCACCTGAATCAGCACGCCATAACCGAAGAACCAAATCTGTGCTGCGATGCCGGGAATGCAGGCCAACATCACCCACAGCATAATGCGGCTGGTGCTTTGCTGGTTGTGGGTGAACGGCGAGCTGGCGATGTGTAAGCCTTTGGCGGCTGTGGGTGATACCGGCCTGAACTTCATAGAGTAACGATACCTTCTGCGCCGCGCCTGCGGCAGTTTCGATGCGCCGAATTGCGGGCGCGGCAAAAATAATAGCCGAGCATTCTACCTGATTCGATGCGAGGGTAATACGCCTTAATGATAGGGGTATTCGGCTTTTCGCACCCGTTGAGATCGGCGTGGCGCGATTTGATTTTTTTTTGGCCGGAAAATGGGCTAACGTGAGGAATTGTCTGTGGAACTTGTGCCGCCATCGCCCCTGAGAAATGGGGTAACCGTATGAATGGAATATCATTTTTGTCCAGATTTCCGCACAAAATAACAACTTTCACATAATACGTGTAGGTTACTATCGCGAACATTATTGAGTCAGTGAATCCATAATAATGACAAATGAAGACATTTTTTTTATTGAAGAGCTAATTGAGTGGGTGGAGATACATCTGGAGAAACGGCCAAACCTGGATGAAGTTGCGCGTATTTCGGGCTATTCCAAGTGGCATCTGCAGCGTAAATTCAAGCGTATTACCGGCATTCAACTCGCCACCTATATCCGTTCGCGTATCCTGACGCGTGCCGCGGTGGCGCTGCGCATCACCCGTCGCTCCATCATCGACATCTCCGATGAGCTGGGCTTCGACTCGCAGCAGACCTTTACTCGCATGTTCAAGCAGCGCTTCGGCACCACGCCCAATCGCTACCGCTCGATGGAGCACTGGGACGTGAAAAACCTGATGCCGCGCTTTAACTTCGAAGCCAGCTACGGCGCGGGATATTATCCGGAAGTGAAGCGGCTGACGCTGCCCGAGATGCAGCTGGTCGGCTTCTCGCGCCGGCTGGATTTCGCCTCCGAACAAGAGCTGGAGTACGCGTCCTGCATGGCGATGAAGGACGAGATTTTCAATGACTTCTTCAAGGGGTTGCACGTCGACTGCCGGCGAATTTACAGCATCTATTGCCCGCAGGCCGGGGAAGGCGACGAGCTGTCGTCCACGCTGGTGATGGCGGTCGATCCTGAACATAAAAAGGACATTCTTTCCAATCATCAGATAGACACCATCCATCTGCCGAGCCGCGAGTTTATCTCCATCAACCATAAGGGCACGGCGAAGGAGTGTCTGCAGTTTTTCGGTTATCTGGTGTCGCATGTGATGCCGGGGCTGAAGGATAAGGTGCGCGGCAGTATGGAAATGGAGATCATTCAAACCAAAGAGTGGAACCCGGAGTCCAAACTGCGTCAGATTGAAGTGGACTACACCTATCTGATCTCTATCGATTAAACGGCGCCCGGCGTAGGCCAGGCGCCGCCGTCATCATTTGTCTTGCGTTTCCGCCGCCAGCGATTCTCTGGCGGCTTTTTTGGCTTTGGCGCGGGCGATAGCCGCCGCGACCGCCGCCTTGCGCGGATCTTCTTCGGCGTCAGCCGGAGCCGGTTCTGTCTCAGCCGGAGCGTCCGCCTGCTGCGCCGCTTTTTTGGCTTTGGCGCGGGCGATAGCCGCCGCGACCGCCGCTTTGCGCGGATCTTCTTCGGCGGTAGCCGGAGCCGGTTCTGTCTCGGCCGGAGCGTCCGCCTGCTGCGCCGTTTTCTTGGCCTTCACGCGAGCCAGGGCGGCGGCGACTGCCGCTTTACGCGGATCTTCTTCGGCGGCAGCCGGAGCCGGTTCTGTCTCGGCAGGAGCGTCCGCTTGCTGCGCCGTTTTCTTGGCTTTGGCGCGGGCGATAGCCGCCGCGACCGCCGCTTTGCGCGGATCTTCTTCGGCGGTAGCCGGAGCCGGTTCTGTCTCAGCGGGAGCGTCCGCCTGCTGCGCCGCTTTCTTGGCCTTCACGCGAGCCAGGGCGGCGGCGACTGCCGCTTTACGCGGATCTTCTTCGGCGGTAGCCGGAGCCGGTTCTGTCTCGGCAGGAGCGTCCGCCTGCTGCGCCGTTTTCTTGGCCTTCACGCGAGCCAGGGCGGCGGCGACTGCCGCTTTACGCGGATCGTCCTCTGTCGCGGTAGGGGCGGTGATGTCTGCGGCCGGCGCTTCTTTGCGCGCCTTCACGCGGGCCAGCGCCGCGGCCACGGCGGCCTTACGCGCGTCGTCGCCTGAGGTTGCCGGCGAGGCTTGTTCCGCTTCGGCCGCCAACTGGGCGCGCCGTTCACGCGCCTGCGCTTTACGCGCTTCGCGGGCGGCGATCATCTCGCTGTTGTCCGGCTGCTGGCCGTCGACCGGCGTAACCGCCGCTTCGGCATTCTTGCTGCGTACGCGCGCCAGTGCGGCCTGTACCGCCCCCTGATCGTCGTCGGTCAGTTTGACGGCGGCCTTTTTGTGCCGCTCTTCGCGCGCCAGTTTCTCGCGCTCCAGACGCGCCAGCTTGGCCTCGTAACGCGCCTTGGCCTCGGCGGTGCGCGCCGCTTCCAAATCGATAGCCTTGATTTCGGCCTTTTCCTGCCGGTAGTACTGCACCAGCGGAATGTTGCTGGGGCAGACGAACGCGCAGGCGCCGCATTCGATGCAATCGAACAGGTTGTGGTTGCGCGCCTTGTCGTGCTCCTGCCCGCGGCTGAACCAGTACAGCTGTTGCGGCAACAGCCCGGCAGGGCAAGCGTCCACGCACAGGCCGCAGCGGATGCAGGATTGCTCGGGTTCCTGCGGCGTCATTTCATCCACCGTCGGCGCCAGAATGCAGTTGCTGATCTTGACGATCGGCACGTTCAGCGCGGGCAGGGTAAAGCCCATCAGCGGGCCGCCCATCACCACCATCTGCTGCGCCTGCGGACGGAAACCGACGAAATCAAGCAGGTGCTGCACCGGCGTGCCGATGCGCGCCCACAGGTTGCCAGGGCGCTCGACCGCCTCGCCGGTCAGGGTCACCACGCGCTCAATCAACGGTTCGCCGTCGACGATCGCCCGCTTGATGGCGAAGGCGGTGCCGACGTTTTGCATCAGCACGCCGATAGCGGAGGAGTGCTTGCCGTGCGGCACTTCCTTGCCGGTCAAAATCTTGGTCAGCTGCTTGGCGCCGCCGGACGGGTATTTGGTGGGGATGACACGCAGGGCAATGCCGGTCTGGCCGCGCAACGCCTGTTTCAGCGCCGCGATCGCCTCCGGCTTGTTGTCTTCAATGCCGATCAGTGTGACCTTGGGCTGCAGAATGTGTTGCAGGATCTGCGTGCCTTCAACGATCTGATCGGCATGTTCCTGCATCAGGCGATCGTCGGCGGTGATGTAAGGCTCGCACTCGGCGGCGTTGAGGATCAGCGTTTCCACGCCGCTCATGCCGCCTTGCAGTTTACTGGCGGTCGGGAAACCGGCGCCGCCCAGACCGGCGATGCCGGCCTGATGAATACGTTGAATCAGCTCCGCGGCGGGCGATTGGCGGTAATCCGCCACCGGCTCGCGCTCGCACCAGCGGTCTTCGCCGTCTGCCTCGATAATCACGCACAGCTCCGACAGCCCGGAAGGGTGAGCGGTGATGTGCGGCGTGATGGCGCTAACGGTGCCCGAGGTCGGGGCGTGCACCGGCACGGTGCGCCCGCGGCCGACGGTCAGCGGCTGGCCTTTCAACACCCGATCGCCGGCGTTGACGCACAGTTCGCCTTCCGGCCCCAGATGCTGCTGCAGCGGAATGATAAAGGTCTTGGGCAGAGGGGCGACACGCAGCGGCGCGCCGCTCGACTGAGTCTTCATTTCCGGTGGATGGATCCCGCCGTCGAAATCCCAGATCCGGTCTTTTTTAAAGGCGGCGAACAGATTAAGCATGTTGCTCCACGTGGATCACTTGCACCGGGATCGTCTTCATGTCCCACTTCCAGTTGGCGGTGGTGGTGGCGACCGGTCTCATTTCAATACAGTCGGTAGGGCAAGGGGCGACGCACAGATCGCAGCCGGTACAGAGGTCGGTAATGACGGTATGCATGGCGCGGGTGGCGCCGACGATGGCGTCAACCGGGCAAGCCTGAATGCACTTGGTGCAGCCGATGCAGTTGGCCTCGTCGATATAGGCCACTTTACGCTCCGGCTCGGCGGCGGCTTCGCTGCCCAGCGGCTGCGGTTCCACGTTGAGCAGCTCCGCCAGTTTCAGCATCACCTGTTCGCCGCCCGGCGCGCATTTGTTGATCATCTCGCCGTTGGCCACCGCCTCGGCATAGGGGCGACAGCCGGGGTAGCCGCACTGGCCGCACTGGCTCTGCGGCAAGATCGCGTCGACCTGCTCGGCGACCGGATCCTCTTCCACCTCAAAACGGCGCGCGGCGTAGCCCAGCACCAGTCCGAACAGCAGCCCGAGCGCGCTCAAAGCCGCGATAGCTATCCACAACGCAGTCATTAGAATTTCACCAGCCCGGTAAAGCCCATAAAGGCCAGCGACATCAGCCCGGCGGTGATCAGTGCGATCGAGGAGCCGCGGAACGGCGCCGGCACGTCGGCCACCGCCAGACGTTCGCGAATGGCGGCGAACAGCACCATCACCAGCGAGAAACCGGCGGCGGCGCTGAAACCGTAAACGGCGGACTGCAGGAAGTTATAACCGAGGTTGACGTTAAGCAACGCCACGCCCAGCACCGCGCAGTTGGTGGTGATCAGCGGCAGGAAGATGCCCAGCAGGCGATAGAGCGCCGGGCTGGTCTTGCGCACCACCATCTCGGTGAACTGCACCACCACGGCGATCACCAGAATGAAGGAGAGCGTGCGCAGATACACCAGATCCAGCGGAACCAGAATAAAGGTGTTGATCACCCAGGCGCTGACGGAGGCCAGCGTCATGACGAAGGTGGTGGCCATTCCCATGCCGATGGCGCTTTCCAGCTTCTTGGAAACGCCGAGGAACGGGCACAGGCCAAGAAACTTCACCAGAACGAAGTTGTTCACCAGTACGGTGCCGACAAACAGGAGCAGGTATTCGGTCATTGCGATGCCTAAAAAAATAAAAGCCGCCTATTATCGGGAATCGGCGGCCGGACGACAACATATGAATCGCAGGGGTATTGCCTTTTTTGGTGAAAATTTACACAAATCACCCAATAAAACGTGCTGCAATCGCCTTTAACGTTCGGTAAAGGTCCCTTTGACCCGCTGCGAACGCTTGATGTAAGGCACCAGCAGCGCCGCCATCAGCAGCGGCCAGCCGAGGCTGCGCACCGCCACTTCATCCGGCACCGGCGCGAAGGCGAAGGCTTTCACCGCCAGGATCACCGTGATCAGCAGCCATAACAAGAACAGTTTAGGGAAGCGCTGCGACCGCTGGCAAAACAGAAATACCAGCCACAGGGTGAAGCCCCACATCAAGAGCGTGGTCAACACCGAAAAGTACCATTGCAGGGTAAACGCCTGGGCGTTGGTCAACAGATAGTCGCGCGACTCGGGCATGAAGATCGCCATGGCGTACAGGAGCAGCATCAGGCTGGCGCTGAGCAGGGTGACGATCAGATAGGCCAGCGGGGCCAGCAACCAACCGCCGATACGAGTGTATTCAGCTTGAGACATAAAGGCTTCCTGATTGAATCGGGGATCACAGGCGGCATAGCTTAGCGGGTAATATAGGCTTCGTCATCCCTATCAAGCGGATAGCTCGGCGTCGCGGGCTCGGGCCGCACGTTTGGCTACTCCGGCGCCGTGCCGACCCCGCTTCGAATTAACATCTCATTTACTTCTTGTTCCAGCCGTCCGCATGGTGTCAAATCGAAAGGGTCTGTCGTGAGCCTGCAAGAGGAAATCCCATGGCTGAGAAAATTCGTGTCGGGCTGGTCGGTTACGGCTACGCCGGCAAAACCTTTCATGCGCCGCTGATCGCCGGTACGCCCGGGCTGGAGCTAGCC
This sequence comes from Serratia sp. ME47, assembly GCF_903970925.1. Taxonomy (NCBI): domain Bacteria; kingdom Pseudomonadati; phylum Pseudomonadota; class Gammaproteobacteria; order Enterobacterales; family Yersiniaceae; genus Serratia; species Serratia sp. ME47. Next base: position 17,392 of record NZ_CAJCKE010000047.1, read on the forward strand.
GCCGTTTCCAGCAGCGATGCCGGCAAAGTGCGCGCGGACTGGCCGTCGATGACGGTGGTGGGCGATGCGCAGGCGCTGTTCGCCGATCCGGCCCTCGATCTGATCGTGATTCCTACCCCCAACGATACCCATTTCCCGCTGGCGCAACAGGCGCTGGCCGCCGGCAAGCACGTGGTGGTGGACAAACCGTTTACCGTGACATTGTCACAAGCTCAGGCGCTGCAGCAACAGGCGCAGCAGAGCGGTTTGCTGTTGTCGGTGTTCCACAACCGTCGCTGGGACAGCGATTTCCTGACCCTCAAAGCGCTGCTGAACGACGGTTCGCTGGGCGAGGTGGTGTACTTCGAGTCGCACTTCGATCGTTACCGGCCACAGGTGCGTCAGCGCTGGCGCGAACAGGGCGGCGTCGGCAGCGGCATCTGGTTCGATTTGGGGCCGCATCTGCTCGATCAGGCGCTGCAACTCTTCGGCAAACCCGAGCGGCTGTTTGTCGATCTGGGTGAGCTGCGGCCGGGGGCGCAGGCGGTGGACTATTTCCACGCGCTGCTGAGCTATGGCGATCGCCGTGTGGTGCTGCACGCCAGCATGCTGGCGGCGGCGGAGAGCCCGCGCTATGTGGTGCACGGCACCCGCGGCAGCTATGTCAAATACGGCCTGGATCCGCAGGAAGACCGGCTGAAGGCAGGCGAACGCTTGCCGCAGGCCGACTGGGGTTATGACATGCGCGAGGGTGTAGTGACGCTGTCACGTGGCGACCTGCTGGCGGAACAGCCGCTGCTCAATATTCCCGGCAACTACCCGGCTTATTACGCGGCGGTGCGCGACGCGATTGCCGGCATAGGCGAAAATCCGGTGCCGGCCGCCGACGCCATCGCGGTGATGGCATTGATCGAACTGGGGCTGGAATCGGCCCGGCTGCAGCAGGCGCTGCCGGTGGTCTGATCCCGCCCACTTTTCTGTGGCCCGGCGCAACGTCGGGCCTTTTTACGACTCTACGTGCAAGGAAATCCGTTTCATGTCCTGGTTGCAGCGTTTGCGCATTGATAAATTTTTGCTGGTTCTGATTTTGGTGGTGATCGTCGCCTCGCTGTTCCCCTGCGAAGGCATCTGGAAAACCTTCTTTGAACACCTGACCACCGCCGCCATCGCGCTGCTGTTCTTTATGCACGGCGCCAAGCTGTCGCGCGAGGCGATCATCGCCGGCATGAGTCACTGGAAGCTGCATCTGCTGGTGTTCCTCAGCACCTTTGCGCTGTTCCCGCTGCTCGGGCTGGCGATGAACCTGTTGGTGCCGGGCATCATGACGCCGACGGTCTATCTCGGCTTCCTCTATCTGTGCGCGCTGCCGGCCACGGTGCAGTCGGCCATCGCCTTTACGTCGGCGGCGGGCGGTAACGTGGCGGCGGCGATCTGCAGCGCCTCGGCGTCGAGCATTCTCGGCGTGTTCCTGTCGCCGCTGCTGGTAGGGGCGTTGATGCATACCCAGGGCGGCAATACCGACGTGCTGCACGCCATCGGTTCAATCATTTTGCAATTGATGGTGCCGTTCGTGATCGGTCACCTGGCGCGGCCATTGATCGGCAAGTGGATCGATCGCCATCGCAAATTGATCAATCTGACCGACCGTTCGTCGATCCTGCTGGTGGTGTATACCGCGTTCAGCGCGGCGGTGGTGGAAGGGATTTGGCATCGCATCGACGGCTGGTCGCTGCTGACCATCCTGGTGATGTCGCTGGTGCTGCTGACGGTGGTGCTGGTGATCAACACCTACGCGGCGCGCTGGCTGGGCTTTAACACCGCCGATGAAATCACCATCGTCTTCTGCGGTTCGAAAAAGAGCCTGGCGAACGGCATCCCGATGGCCAACGTGCTGTTCCCGGCCGCGGCGGTGGGCGCCATGGTGCTGCCGCTGATGATTTTCCACCAGGTTCAGCTGATGGTGTGCGCGGTGCTGGCGCAGCGCTATGCGCGTAAAACCGCTAAACAGCGGGCCGAGGCGGAGGCGCTGGCGGCCAAATAGGCCGCAGGCCGCTAACGGCGGCCCAGCGCGTCGAGCAGAAAGTCGGCGCGCTCGTCCGGTGAGGCGCGCGGCAGTTCTTGCAGCCGATAGCCATAGCGGCGATAGACGGCCACCATCGCCCGGTAGGTCAGCTCGGCTTCGGCGAAAGATTGCTTTCTTTCGCTGTCCTGCGCGTAGATCGCTTGCCACGGCGGGGCGATGAACACAGTATCGGCATAGCGGAAGGCGCCGATCGCCGCCGTCAAATGCGCGGGGATCGGCAGTCCGCACAGCGTGAGATACCCGGCGATATCCGGCAGCCCGCGATCGAAGAACCAGCATGTTTCCCCGGTTGCTTCGCGCCATGAGCGCAGTTCCCAATCGAGCATCCGCTCGGCGAAGGCCTGGCGATCGCCCCACAGCAGCGCATGGCCGCCGATACTCACCTGATCCTGAATAATCGCCCGGCCGGCTTCCTGCGAGTGCGGAAAGCCGCGGCGATGAAGAACGTCGATGAGCGTGCTTTTGCCCGAACCCGGGCCGCCGGTCAGCACGATGCGGCGTGTTTTGTCAGACATGCGAAATTCCTCTCTTGCGGCAGAGTCATGGGGTAACACAGCGATAAAGACGAGCAGTCGGAAGAAGACTGCGGGGAGAGGGATGAGAAGAAGGCGCCGTTTGGCGCCTGGGGGGATTTAGCCCTGAACTTTGGCGCGCAGCGCCTGTTTTTCCTGCTCGCTGAGGAAGGCCAGCTTCAGGCCGTTTTCCTGCGCGGTGCGGATTTCTTCCGGCGTCAGCCCGGCCTGCGGCGCGGCGACGCGGTATTCATGCTCGATCTCGATGCCCTGAACCGCCGGATCGTCGGTGTTGATCGACGCCAGCACGCCGTGGCGCAGGAAGGTGGCCAGCGGATGCTGCGCCAGCGACGGCACGGTGCTGGTCTGGATGTTGGAGGTCAGGCAGGATTCGATGCCGATGCCGTGTTCCGCCAGGAAGTCCATCAGCGCCGGATCTTCGACCGCTTTCACCCCGTGGCCGATACGTTCGGCGCCCAGCTCGCGGATCGCCTGCCAGATGCTTTCCGGGCCGGCGGCTTCGCCCGCGTGCACGGTGATGCGCAGGCCGGCGTCGCGGGCGCGGTTGAAGTGGCTGAGGAACAGGCTGCCGGGGAAGCCCAGCTCATCGCCCGCCAAATCCAGCGCGGTAATGCCGTCGCGGTGCGCCAGCAATCCTTCCAGTTCCTGCAGACAGGCGGCCTCGCCGAAGGTGCGGCTCATGATGCCGATCAGGCGAATGTCGATATCACGATCGCGGCAGCCCGAACGGATCCCGTCGATCACCGCTTCCACCACGCCGGCGACCGGCAGTTGATGCTTCATCGCCATGTAGTAAGGGGAGAAACGCAGTTCGGCATAATGCAGGCCGGCGTTGGCGGCGTCCTCGACGTTTTCGTATGCCACCCGGCGGCAGGCGTCCAGATCGCCCAGCACCGCCACGCCCCAGTCCAGTTTCTGCAGGAAGCTGACCAGATCCGGTTCGGCATGGGTGATCTGCACGTGCGGGCGCAGGCTCTCCAAATCGTTGGCCGGCAGGGTGAGATTGAACTGGCGACCAAGGTCGAGAATGGTCTGCGCGCGGATGTTGCCGTCGAGATGGCGGTGAATATCGGTAAGCGGTAGGCGGGGATCGATCATGCTGGGCACTCGCTAATTATCGTAGGTAAAGTGCAGAACAGTATAAAAACAAATGGATGAAACTTGCCATCGCGTTGCATAAAAAAGTGATATGAATCACAAATAATGCGAGATATATCGCATTATCGTCGTGAATCAGGCTTTCAACACGCTGACGCCCGCCTGCTGCAACGGCGCGATCAGCGCGTCATCGGTAGCCCGCTCAACGATGATGGTGTGCGCCAGCGTAATATCGCCGATCGCATACTGCGAGGCGGCATTAAGCTTGGCGGCGGAAGCCAGCACCACGGTTTCCGCCGCACGGGCCGCCAGCGCGCGCTTGATGTAGGCTTCTTCCAGATCGCCGGTGCTCAGCCCCGCAGTGGGGTGCACGCCGGTCACGCCCATAAAATAGATATCGGCGCGAATATGCGATATCGCTTCTACGGCGGCGGCGCCGACGCTGACGATCGAATGCTTATACAGTCGGCCGCCGATCAGGATCACCTCGACCGTGGGGTGATCGACCAAGCCCACGGCGACGCTGGGGCTGTGGGTGACGATGGTGGCGTTGAGGTTGGCCGGCAGTTGCCTGACCAGCTCTGCGGAGGTGGTGCCGCCGTCGATGATCACCACCTGGCCGGGGGCGATCAGCGCCGCCGCCGCTTTGGCGATCGCGCGTTTGGCGCCGGATTCCAATTGATTGCGTTCGGCGAAGCTGGCGATGGCGGAAGAAACCGGCAGGGCGCCGCCATGCACCCGTTGCAGCAACCCCTCGGCGTCCAGTTCACGCAGATCGCGCCGGACCGTATCTTCCGACAACCCAAACATTTCGCTGAGCTGTTTGGCCAAGACCTGACCCTCCTGGGCCAGTTTTTCCAAAATGATCTTCTTGCGTTGGCTGGTCAACATGGCCATTTCCTCTCAAATTTCCTATGCACGAAATATCTTGATCATACACGAAACTGCACGATAGTATCAATTTCCTTCCTCTGGCGGAGTAAACCGATGATAGCCACCAAAGACAGGGTTCGTATTGTCGAAACCCGGGTGTTGTCCGATGACTGGTACCTGCTGAAAAAAACCACCTTTGATTTTCTGCGGCGCGACGGCGTCTGGCAGCGGCAAAGCCGTGAGACTTACGATCGCGGCGACGGCGCCACCATTTTACTGTTCAACCGAAAGGCGCAAACGGTGATCCTGACGCGCCAGTTCCGCTTTCCGGTGTTCGTCAACGGTCATGACGGCATGCTGATTGAGGCCGCCGCCGGGCTGTTGGACGACGCGTCGCCGGAGGCGCGCATCCGCGCCGAAGTTGAAGAGGAAACCGGCTACTTCGTGCAGAACGTGGAGAAAGTGTTTGAGGCGTACATGAGCCCTGGTTCGGTCACCGAAAAGCTGCACTTTTTCGTCGGTGAATATCAGGCGAGCGATCGCCTCAACGAGGGCGGCGGGCTGGCGGCGGAGGGGGAAGATTTGGAGGTGATCGAGCTGCCGCTGGCGCAGGCCCTGCAGGCGGTTCGTCAGGGTACGATCGTTGACGCCAAAACCATCATGCTGCTGCAGTTTGTCGCCTTGAATCGGACGTTGGAGGAACAACGATGAAAGCCCAACAAATCTTGATCGCCGGCCCTTATCGCAGCGGCACCGATGGCGATCCGCAGCGTATCGCCGCCAATCTGGCGCGCCTCGAACAGGCAGCGCTGGCGGTCTACCAACGGGGGCACGTGCCGGTGATCGGCGAATGGCTGGCGCTACCTTTGGCGGCCGCGGCCGGTTCCACTCAGGTTGGCGATGCGGTCAGCGAGGCGTTTCTTTACCCGGTGGCTCACCGACTGATTGCGCAGTGTCAGGCGGTGTATCGCATCGAAGGGGCGTCTGCGGGGGCCGATAACGACGTGCGGTTGGCTAACGAATGGGGATTGACGGTCTATCGTCATCTGGAGGAAATTCCGTCTGTTCAGGCGTAACCGAGGGGCGGGCAGAGGCTCGCCCCCTCGCGTTATTTCTCGTCCAGCACAAACTTCAACCCGGCGATCAGCTTGTCCATGCCGGCTTCCAGCTTGCTGCGCGGGCAGCCGACGTTGAGGCGCAGGAACCCGCGGCCTTCTTCGCCGTAGGTAAAGCCCGGCATGATCGCCACCTTTTCACGCTCGATAAGCACCTGCTGCAGCGCCCGATCGTCCACGGCCAGCGGCCGCAGATCGATCCAGGCCAGATAGGTGGCCTGCGGCGGGCGCCAGCCCAGTGCGGGAAACGCCTCCGCCAGCCGTTCGGCGACGTAGGTCAGGTTATCCTGCAGATAGTCGCTCAGGGCGTCCAGCCAGGGTTCACCGCGCCGATAGGCGGCTACGTGCGCCGCCACCGCCAGCACCGCCGGCGAGGAGAGGCCATCGCGGGCTTTGAGCTGCTGGAAATAGGCTTCGCGGCTGGCGTCGTCGCTGATAAAGCCGTAGGCGCCGGTTAACGCCGGAATGTTAAAACTCTTGGAGCCGGAGGTCAGTAAGGCCCAGGGGCCGGTCGCCACCTGGCTCCAGGGCGTATGGCGGTGTTCGCCCCAGACCATGTCCATGTGGATTTCATCGCTGATCACCCTCACGTCGTGGCGTTCGCACAGTTCGGCCATCTGCTGCAGCTCTTCGCGGCGCCACACTTTGCCAGTGGGATTATGCGGGCTGCACAGCAGCAGGATCTTGGTCTGGGGCCGCGCCAGCAGCGCTTCGAGGTGCGCCATGTCGCAGCGCCAGTCATCTGCGGCCTTGTGCAGCGGGCAGGCCAGCAGCTGGCGCTGGTTGGCGAGGATCACCTTATAGAAGGCGTCGTAGGCCGGGGTATGGGTCACCACGTAGTCGCCCGGCACGGACCATTGGCGGATCAGCTGCGCCGCCATGTAGATAACGGAAGGGCCGTACACCGCCGTTGCGGTG
>NZ_CAJCKE010000048.1:0-20151 GCF_903970925.1 Serratia sp. ME47
CACCAAAAGTGAACTGCTGTTTAACATCCTCAAGCTGTTGCGCGCTCAGGAAGTGAGCCTGTCCAGCCCGCAGGAGGTGGTGTTCATGAAGCAGCAGGCGACGCGATATCAGGCTAACGAAGAGGAACACTCTTCCTAGTTCTGCCATGAGGCGGCGGGTCGTTCATCAACGGCCCGCCGAACGCGGCTAGTACATCGACGGCTCCACGGACTGCGAACAGTCGCTGTTGGCGCCGGAGTTGCTGCAGGTGTAGGGCTCATTCGGCGACGCCGGCGGCGCATTCGACGGGCCGCCGCCGCCGATACAGCCGCTCAGCAACAACGTCAAAAGCACCAGCGTTATCTTTTTCATCTCTCCGTCCTCCATTGCGATTCCTCCTTTAAGTATATGTCGGGAAAGCGAACGCTACCGCCCGCCAGTGCGATCTATACTCCTTGGATGCCGTTTCGCCGCACCGCGCCGGCGAACGAGGGGGGAAAGATGCACATCGACGACGATTTGACGCGCTTTGCCGCGTTAGGGGCGCCGCCCTTACCGCCGGGAGCCCGGCAGGGTTATATTGACCACGACGGCGCGCGTATTTGGTATGCCGCCTATGGCGACGGACCGGCGGTGATCCTGTTGCACGGCGGCCTGGGCCACAGCGGCAACTGGGGGTATCAGCTGCCGGCATTGCGGGCCGCCGGGTACGGGGTGTTGCTCATCGATAGCCGCGGGCACGGGCGCAGCACGCGCGACGCCCGGCCGTATCGTTACGATCGGATGGCCGATGATCTGTTGGCGGTGATGGCGGCGCTGCAAATACCCCACGCCGCGCTGGCGGGCTGGAGCGACGGCGCTTGCGTCGCGCTCATCGCCGCCCATCAGGCGCCCGGGCAGGTGGACGGCGTTTTTTTCTTCGGCTGCAATATGGACGCCAGCGGCGTTAAACCGTTGGCGCCCAGCCCGATCGTCGAGCGCTGTTTTGCGCGCCATGCGCAGGACTATGCCGCCTTGTCGCCGACGCCGGACGATTTCGAGGCGTTCGTCGCCGCCGTGAGCCTGATGATGAGCAGCCAGCCGGACTACCGCGCACAGGAATTGGCGGCCATTCGCGTGCCGGTGACGATCGTTCACAGCGAATACGATGAATTTATCCGCGCCGAACATGCCGCCTACCTGAGCCGCAGCATTCCCGGCGCCCGTTTGACGACGCTGCCGGGCGTCAGCCATTTCGCGCCGCTGCAGCGGCCCGCGCTGTTCAACCGCGCGTTGCTGGATTTTCTCGCCGATGTGATGTGCCGCGGCCGGCGCAAAGAAAACGGGCGCCAAACGGCGCCCAAGGCATGACAGGTTAGAAATCGACCGTCGCCTGCAGGCTCAGGCTGCGCGGTTCACCCTCAATCACGCGTAAATTACCGGCGCTGGAGGCATAGTACTCGCGGTTGAACAGGTTTTTCACATTCAGTTTCAGCTGGGTATGTTTCCCAAGCAGCTTGCTGTCCCAGGCGACAAAGGCATCCGCCACGGTATAGGCCGGCATGGTGAAACTGTTCTCCGGATCGCCGGCGCGGCGACCGACGTAGCGCGCGCCGCCGCCAATGCGCATCTCGCCGGGCACCACCGGCAATGTCATGCTGCGGCTGAGGTACAGGCCGCCCATGTTGGTTGGGGCGTTGACCAGCCGATTGCCGACGTTGTCCGGGTTGAGGTTGTCTTCGACAATTTCGGTCTTGTCGTAGCTGTAGTTGGCGGTGAGATCCCAGTTGCGCGCCACTTCCCCGTTCAACTCCAGTTCGACGCCGGTGGAGCGCGCTTTGGGGATGCTGCGGGTCACGCCGTTGATAAAGATCGACATGTTGCTTTCATCAATGCGATAGAGCGCCAGCGTGGCGTCAAACGCCGGGGTGATCTGCCATTTTCCGCCCACCTCATAGGTGGTGCCGGTTTCCGGCGTGGCGACGTCGCCATTGTCGTCGATGGCGGTGGACGGCGTGAACGAACGGCTGTAATTGCCGTACAGCGACAGGCTCGGCGTCAGCTTATACACCAACCCCGCCTGCGGCAAAAACTGGTCGTCTTTGTCATTGAGCGTATTTTTCGGTTTCTGGAAACCGTTGCTGTTGTTCTGGTAATACGACTGATAGCGCGCGCCCAGCACCGCGATCCATTGATCGGTAAGATGAATGCTGTCCTTGGCGTACAGGGAACGGCTGAACAGCGTGGCGCGCAGGTTGCTTGACGCGTCGCTGTAGGTGGTGCTGTCGGTGACCGGCGTTTCGCCATACACCGGATCGTACATGTTGAAGGTCTTCGAGACCTTGCCGCGGTAGGAATAGGCCTTGTAGGTCTGATTTTTCTCGTAGTCCACGCCCAGCAGCAGATCGTGCTGCATGCCGAACAGCTGCGGCGAACCGGTCAGATCCCAGGAGTAATAGTGGGTTTGATGATTGAAACCGCGGTTGGCGTCGGCGCGGCGCGAGACGATGCCGGTCGTGGTGTCGACCGCGGTGGCGCGCACTTCGTTGCTGTCGTAACGGCGTTGCAGCCAGGCGTAGTTGAAGCGGGTCGTCCAGATCGGATCGAGCGCGTACTCATAATGGGCGTTCAGACGTTTGTTCTTGCCCCAGGCATGGTTCGCGTAGTCATCCAGGCGGCGGTTATAGGGCACATCGACCGGTTTGCCGTCGATAAATGCGGTGCCGCGATCGTAAGGAATGTCGTACTTGTATTCGCTGTAGGCGATGTTAAAGGAAGCCTGGTCGCCGAACCAACTGAGCGAGGGGGCGATCAGCGTATGTTCGTCGCTGCCGAAATTGCGCCAGTAATCTGCGTGCTGGCGTTCGGCGATCAGGCGAAAGGCGAAGCCGCCGCCCAGCGGGCCGGTCACATCGACGCTGCCGCTGCCGCCGCCAAAACTGTTGGTGGCGCCGCTGATGCGGGTGTTCCAGTCATACTGCGGTTTTTTGCTGATCAGATTGATGACGCCGCCGGGGCTGAGGATGCCATACAGCAGCGACGCGGAACCTTTCAGGACCTCGACGCGATCGGTGGTGGCGTCCATGCTCAGCCCTTGGTTGCTGCGCACGCCGTCGATGAAGACCGAGCCGTCGGAGTTAACCCCGAACCCGCGTTTGACGAAGCCATCCTCCGTGCCGCCGAGCGTGTTGCCCTGGGTGACGCCGCTGACGAACTTCATCGCCTCATTGACGCTTTTGACCTGGAAGTCGTCAATGACCTGAGAGGTGACGACGCTGACCGATTGCGGCACCTCGGCGATCGGCGCGGCGGTCTTGCCGGCGGTCGAGGCGGTGTCGGCGCTATAGCTGCCGGAAGGCTGGGCCGCGGCGGTCACCGTAATGGATTCCTCCGTTTTTGCGCCGGGCGCGGCGGCGATCGCCAGCGCGGGGAACAAACCGGCAATCAGGGGCAGCGTGCGAAGAACGTGATTTTTATTTCTTTTAGTGGGGTGGCGAAGAACTGACTGGTGCATATAATTCCATGAAAAAATAATAAATAGTAACGATTATCATTATAATTATCATTTATAGGTTTTGAATAGAGGGGAATGCCGGTATCCCTTCATTGCACGATTTAATTTTGTCATTAGGGAAAAAGACGGCGATTTTGCCGGTAAAAAGTCGGATGGATGGCAATAACGATCGCAGTGACGGGAGGGACGCGGCAGTTTGTTCGTCGGAAGGGTGACTTCTGTCAATATATTGATACACAAATATATTTTCCCTTGATGAATAAACAGGTGTCCGGGCAGGCAAAACTGGCAATAATAGGCGGGTCGGCCGTTTATCTTCGCCTCGCCGCCGACGGTTGTGACGCGAACAGACTGTCACTTTATGCTAGCGGAAGTCTCTGGATCCAAGATGCAAACCACCTCGTTGTCCGATACCCGGAAAATCTGGCCCGCGCTCATCATTTTTTTGTTGGTGTTCACCCTGTGTCTGCTGGGCATCGTGAGTCGCCCCGGCAGCTTTCTGGCGATATTCTGGCCGGTGAACGCCGTACTGCTGGCCGTTTTGGTGCGTCGGCCACAGTGGGCTACGCGAGCCGGCTGGGGCATGGCGGTGCTGGGCTATCTGGCGGCGGATCTGTTGACCGGCAGTTCGCTGCAAAAGACGCTGCTGCTGAATGTCGCCAATCTGACCGGCGTCGTGGTGGGGTATCTGTTGTTCATGCGGCTGTCGCCGCCGGCGCGCATGTTGCAACGCGGCACGTCCAGCATGTACCTGTTCGGCATCTGCCTGGCCGCCGCCGCCGCGACCGGCGTGGTGGGCGCCGTAACTTCGCAGTGGCTGTTCGGCAGACCCTATCTGACCTCGCTGGCGCTGTGGTTCTCGTCCGAATTCACCAATTACGTCACGCTGATGCCGTTTATTCTGGCGTTTCCCGGCGATTGGCGACGTCGCCTTGCGGCGGCCGGCGCCATGTTCACCCAGCGCAGCCAATGGCCGCGGGCGGGGCGAAAACTCACGGTGTTGGCGCTGCTGTTGCTGGCGGCGGTGTGCAGCGTGCTGATCGGCGGCCCCGGGGCGGTGATCTTTCCCATGCCGGTGCTGCTGTGGCTGGCGATGTCCTTCTCACTGTTCTGCACCATGATTGCGGTGCTGATCTATGTGCTGTGGTGCCATCTGGCTATCGATTTCGGGCTGTTGAGTTCGACGCTCGACATGAAGGTGTTGCAAAACGCGGTATCGATGCGTTTGGGCATCGCGCTGCTGGCGCTGGGGCCCATCGCCGTGGCCAGCATGAACTATGCGCGCAATGCGCTGCTGCGCACGCTGGAGCACGTGGCGAATCACGATGCGTTGACGCACGTGCTGACGCGCAATGCGTTTATGCAGCGCGGCGAACGGTTGATAGACCAAAAGGGCGAGCTGGTGTGCGTCATGATGCTCGATATCGACTATTTCAAATCGATTAATGACCGTTTCGGCCATGCCGGCGGCGATCAGGCGCTGATGGCTTTTACCCGCGCGATCGCCGCCGATCTGAGCGTCGGTGACCTGTTCGGCCGCATGGGGGGCGAAGAGTTCGCCATCGTTTCGACGCTCGGCCAGCCGCAGCAGGGATGGCAATTGGCCGAACGCCTGCGGCAACGCATCGAAACGGAGTCTATCCTCATGCCGGCCGGGCATCCGCTGCAGATCACCGTCAGCATCGGCATGGTGACCTGCCCGGGCGGTTCCGGCCAAAGCCTGGCGGATCTGCTTAAGCTGGCGGATCTGGCGGTGTACAAAGCGAAAAACGCCGGCCGCAACCGGGTCGCCACACCGGAATCGTCTCCGCCGGCCTGTCACGGCCGCTGAACTTCCGATCCGCGCTGCGTGCCTGCGGTCTAAACTGGTAAGGGACGCGGGCATTTCCGCCTGCGCCGAACCGACTGTCCTTAATCAGACAAGAGGATGCCAGAATGAAATACGTAGACGGGTTTGTGGTGGCGGTGCCGGCCGCCAATAAGGAGGCTTATCACCGGTTGGCGGCGGCGGCAGCGCCGCTGTTCAAAGAGTTTGGCGCCACGCGCATCGTGGAGTGCTGGGGCGATGACGTGCCCGATGGCAAGCTCACCGACTTTCGCGGCGCGGTGAAAGCCCAGGAAGACGAAGTGGTGGTGTTCAGCTGGATAGAGTACCCCTCCAAAGCGGTGCGCGACGCCGCCAATGAGAAAATGATGAACGATCCGCGCATGAAAGCGCTGGGCGAGATGCCGTTCGACGGCAAGCGCATGATCTTCGGCGGTTTCGCGCCGATCCTCGATGCGTAAAGGAGGCGCAGATGGCCAGAATTACGCAACATCTGTGGTTTGAAAAAGACATGGAAGCGGCGCTGAATTGCTATGTCGCGCTGATCCCCGGATCATCCGTGAACTGGTTTTCCGACCTGCCGGCGGATACGCCGAGCGGCCCGGCCGGCAGTGTGAAGCTGGCCGCCTTCACGCTGGGGGACCAGCGCTACGCGGCGATCGAAGCCGGGCCGCTGGATCCGTTCAATCACAGTTTCTCCGTGATGGTGGAATGTGACGATCAGGCTGAAGTCGACAGGCTGTGGGATGCGTTGAGCGAGGGCGGCGAGGCGGAGCAGTGCGGCTGGCTGCGCGATCGCTGGGGGCTGTGCTGGCAAATTGTGCCGCGGCGCCTGACGGAGTTGATGAACGATCCCGACGCCGCCCGCGTGCGGCGGGTAACGGAAGCGATGCTGCTGATGGGCAAAATCGACATCGCCGGGTTGGAAGCGGCGGCGCGCGAGTAGCGCAACGCTCACAGAGGGAGAGAACGGATGCACCGAGAACGGCACAGTATTGAACGCATCGGCTGGCTGCGGGCGGCGGTGCTCGGCGCCAACGACGGCATCGTTTCAACGGCCAGCCTGCTGCTGGGCGTCGCGGCGGCCAACGCCTCGCATTCCGCGCTGATGATCGCCGGCGTCGCCGGGTGGGTGGCCGGCGCGATGTCGATGGCCACCGGCGAGTATGTGTCGGTCTCGTCGCAGGCGGATACCGAAAAGGCCGCGCTGGCGGAAGAGCAGGCGGAGCTGCTTGAAGACTACCCGGGGGAGTTTCGCGAACTGACGTCAATCTACGTGCATCGCGGTCTGGATCCGGCGCTGGCCCGGCAGGTGGCGGAAAAGCTGATGGCGCATGATGCGCTGGAGGCGCACGCGCGCGACGAACTGGGCATTTCCTCCACCACCCGCGCCCGGCCGCTGCAGGCTGCGTTGGCGTCGGCCCTGAGTTTCTCCCTCGGCGCGCTGTTGCCGCTGCTGGTGGCGATGTGGGTGCCGGTCGCCTGGACGCGGCCGGCGCTGGTGGCGTCGGCGCTGATTTCCCTCGGCGTTCTCGGCGGCATCGCCGCGAAAACCGGCGGGGCGCCGATCTTGCCGGGCGTGGCGCGCATCCTCATCTGGAGCGCACTGGCGATGGCGGTTTCTTCCGGCGTCGGCCTGCTGTTTGGCGTGACGGCCGGCTAACGTCGCGCTTGCATCAATCTAGTGCACCTCAAGCTCAGAATTTATCATTTGTCAGCCGCCGGCGTTCGCGGCAAGGTGACGGCAACGCCAACATCAGTCAGGGACACTTATGCAGAAATCACAGATCCTATCGTGGGTCGCCCAGCATCCGCTGTTGCAACGCATGGTCGCGCTAGAGCCGATCACCTGGTTCAATCCGCGCGCGACAACGCTGGCCGCAGGGTTGCCCCACGTCGGGTTGACCGCCGCCGACGTCGCCGACGCGGAGCAGCGCCTGGCGCGTTTCGCGCCTTATCTTGCCGCGGCCTTCCCGGAAACCCAACCGACAAAGGGGATCATCGAATCCGAGCTGGTGGCGATCCCGGCCATGCAGCTCGCGTTGGATCGGCGCTATGGGCAGACGTTGGGCGGGCGCCTGCTGTTGAAAAAGGACAGCCATCTGCCGATTTCCGGCTCAATCAAGGCGCGCGGCGGCATCTATGAGGTGCTGACGCACGCGGAGAAACTGGCGCTGGAGGCGGGGTTGCTGCACACCGGCGACGACTACGCCCGGCTGTTTTCCGACGAGTTCCGTCAATTCTTCAGCCAGTACCGCATCGCCGTCGGATCGACCGGCAATCTGGGATTATCCATCGGCATCATCAGCGCCCGGTTGGGGTTTGACGTCAGCGTGCACATGTCGGCGGACGCGCGGGCGTGGAAAAAACAGAAGCTGCGCGACAATGGCGTGACGGTGGTGGAGTACGCCGACGATTACGGCGTGGCGGTCGAACAAGGGCGCAAACAGGCGGCGGACGATCCGAGTTGCTTCTTTATCGATGATGAAAACTCGCAAACCCTGTTCCTCGGCTACGCGGTGGCCGGCGGCCGCCTGAAGCGGCAGTTTGCCGAACAGGGCATCGTGGTGGACGCGCAGCATCCGCTGTTCGTTTATCTGCCGTGCGGCGTCGGCGGCGGGCCGGGCGGAGTCGCCTTTGGCCTCAAGCTGGCGTTCGGCGATCATGTTCACTGCATTTTCGCCGAACCGACCCATTCCCCTTGCATGCTGCTCGGCGTCTACAGCGGGTTGCATGACGGCATTGCGGTGCAAGATCTCGGCATCGACAACCGCACGGCGGCGGACGGACTGGCGGTGGGGCGCGCCTCCGGTTTTGTCGGCCGGGCGATGGAGCGCCTGCTGAGCGCGTTTTACACCCTGAGCGACGAAGAGATGTTCGCGCTGCTCGGGTTGTTGGACAGGCACGAGCATATCCAGCTGGAACCCTCCGCCCTGGCCGGCATGGCCGGGCCGTGGCGCGTTACCGCTCATGCGCGGCAGCTCAGCGAGCAGGGCGTGAGCGCCGAGCACCTGGCCCAGGCGACGCATCTGGTATGGGCGACCGGCGGCGGCATGGTGCCGACGGCGGAAATGGCGAAATACCTCGCCGCCGCGCAAACGGCACCGTGAGCCAATAGCGCCGAGGCTTGCGCTCGCTTCCTGTTTTTAGGCGGCGAGCGCGGTTTGACAAGCGCCGGTTCCCTCCGGCCCAGGGTCAACGTCAGACCGGGCGCTCATGATGTTTGTAAAATGTTAACAAAATCACAACTCCCCATGCCGCAGTCACGGCTTAAATCTCCATATCCAATTAATAGTAAATAAAATTATTTTATTTACCGCTTTCTGATGTTCGTTTATCGCACGCTTATTTTTTTAACAATATTGAAGCATTCGCCGTGGGGTGGTTTGATTTGATTGTCGATTAACGAACTATATTCCGATAATCGCACAAATTAACCCTCTCGCCGGCTCGCAGCCGGCTGTTCCGTGCGGCGAGGTTTGCCGCACTCTCTGAGGAGCAAGCCATGCCGCATGATAACAACGTAGAAATTCGAGGGTTTATCGATAACCAGCCATTTTCTCGCTACCAGTGGTTGATACTGGCTTTGTGTTTTTTGGCGGTTGCGCTGGACGGTTTCGATACCGCCATTATCGGCTTCATCGCCACGTCGCTGGTGCAGGAGTGGGGAATAGACAAAACCG
Source organism: Serratia sp. ME47 (assembly GCF_903970925.1). Classification (NCBI taxonomy): domain Bacteria; kingdom Pseudomonadati; phylum Pseudomonadota; class Gammaproteobacteria; order Enterobacterales; family Yersiniaceae; genus Serratia; species Serratia sp. ME47. The sequence goes on from NZ_CAJCKE010000048.1 coordinate 8,982, forward strand.
CGCTGGGGCCGGTAATGAGCGCCGCGCTGGTCGGTCTGGCGGTAGGCGCGTTGGCCGCCGGCCCGTTGGCGGATCGCATCGGCCGCAAGAAAGTGCTGGTGATTTCGCTGCTGCTGTTCGGCGGCTTCAGCCTGCTGACCGCCTTCGCCGGCTCGCTTTCGACGCTGACGCTGCTGCGTTTTTTGACCGGGCTGGGACTGGGGGCGGCCATGCCGAACGCCGCCACGCTGATGTCGGAATATGCCCCTCAGCGCTGCCGAGCTCTGATGGTGAATCTGATGTTTTGCGGTTTCCCTCTCGGTTCGTCGCTGGGCGGTTTTTCTTCCGCCTGGCTGATCCCGCATTTCGGCTGGCAGAGCGTGCTGGTGCTGGGCGGCGTTATGCCGTTGCTGCTGGCGCTGGTCCTGATCGCCGCCTTGCCTGAATCCGTGCGCTTCATGGTCGCGCGCGGCTATGCCGCAGAGCGCATCGCCAAGGTGCTGAAACGCATTGCGCCGATCCGAATGACGCCGCCGCCGCGCTTCATGTTGCAGGAAGAGGGGCAGGTAAAGGCAGCGTCGCCGCTGGGCATGATCTTTTCGCGTCGCTATCTGCTGGGCACGTTGATGTTGTGTCTGACTTACTTTATGGGATTGATGATCTTCTATCTGTTGACCAGTTGGCTGCCGCTGCTGATCCGTGAAACCGGCGCCTCTGTTACGCAGGCGTCGCTGATCACCGCGCTGTTTCCGCTCGGCGGGGGGCTCGGCGTATTGATTATCGGTTGGTTGATGGATCGCATGAACCCGCACAAGGTGGTGGCCGTCGGCTATTTGCTGACCGGTTTGTTCGTCGGCATCATCGGCTATGTCTATACCTCTCCGCTGCTGATGGCGCTCACGGTGTTCATCGCCGGCACCTGCATGAACGGCGCCCAGTCATCCATGCCGGCCCTGGCGGCCGGGTTCTATCCCACCCAGAGCCGGGCGACCGGCGTAGCCTGGATGCTCGGTCTCGGGCGTTTTGGCGGCATTCTGGGGGCGATGAGCGGTGGCGTGCTGATGCAGATGCAGCTGTCGTTCAGCACCATTTTCACGCTGTTGGCCATCCCGGCGCTGATCGCGGCGCTGGCGCTGCTCGCCAAACACCTTTCCGGCGGCTACCCGGCGCTGCCGGCGCCGCTCAACAAAATGCTATGAGGGAGTCATGCTATGCGCACACAGGTTGTGATCATCGGCGCCGGTCCGGCCGGTTTGATGTTGTCCCATCTGCTGCACCTGCAAGGTGTGGAATCGGTGGTGTTGGAAACGCGCAGCCGGGAGGCGGTGGAATCGACCATTCGCGCCGGGGTGCTCGAACAGGGGACCGTCGATCTGCTCGAGCAGACCGGATTGGGGGAGCGGATGCGGCGGGAAGGGGCGCGGCATCAGGGGATCCGCTTGGCGTTCGGCGGCCGGCAGCACCGCATCGATCTGGCCGGATTGACCGAGCGCGCCGTCACCGTTTATGCCCAGCATGAAGTCTTGAAAGACCTGATCGCCGCGCGTCTGGCGGCGCAGGGCCATCTGTTTTTCGAGGTGGAGCAGGTTGAATTGAAGGCGCTGGACAGCGCGCAGCCCGAGGTTCACTACCGTCATGGCGACCAGCCGCGCCGGCTCCGCTGCGACTTTGTCATCGGATGCGACGGATTCCACGGCATCAGCCGCGCGGCGATGCCCGGCGGACTGCGGCAGGATTACACCCGCACCTATCCGTTCGGCTGGTTCGGCATTCTGGTCGAAGCGCCGCCGTCCAGCGAAGAGCTGATCTACGCCTGCCATCCGCGCGGTTTTGCGTTGATCAGCACCCGTTCGCCCGGCGTGCAACGCATGTATTTTCAGTGCGATCCTGCGGAACAGGTCGATCAATGGTCGGACGATCGTATCTGGCGCGAGTTGGAGCAGCGGCTGGAAAACCATGAAGGCTGGACGCTGAAAAAGGGCCGCATATTTCAGAAAAACGTGGTGGGTATGCGCAGCTTCGTTACCGAACCGATGCGCTATCGGCGCCTGCTGTTGGCGGGCGACGCGGCGCATATCGTGCCGCCGACCGGCGCCAAAGGGTTGAATCTGGCCATGGCCGATGTTTGCCTGTTGTCCCAGGCGCTGGAGACGTTTTACCGGCGAGGCGACTGGCAACGGCTGGACGATTACAGCGACACCGCCTTGCAGCGGGTCTGGCGCGCCGAGCATTTTTCCTGGTGGATGACCCACATGCTGCATACCCGGCGGGAAGACACGCCTTTCGAACACCGGCTGCAACTCTCAGAGTTGCAGTACACGGTGAAATCGCGCAGCGCCATGACGATGCTGGCGGAAAATTATGTCGGTGCGCCATTCCCGGCGATATAAGCGAAAACGCCCATGCCGGGCGGCATGGGCGAGAAGGGGCGTCACCGCCCCTGAACTGCGGCGGTTACAGCTGTTCGCCGTTGCTGGCGATCACCCGACGATACCAGTCGAAGCTTTTCTTGCGCGACCGTTCCAGCGTGCCGGTGCCGTCGTCGTGTTTATCGACGTAGATGAAGCCGTAACGCTTGCTGTACTCGCCGGTAGTGAACGACACGCAGTCGATGCAGCCCCACGGCGTATAGCCGATCAGGTCTACGCCGTCTTCAATCACCGCTTTTTTCATCTCTTCGATATGGGCGCGCAGATAGTCGATGCGATAGTCATCGTTGATCCGGCCATCCGCTTCCACCTTGTCGAAGGCGCCAAAGCCGTTTTCCACGATAAACAGCGGCTTCTGGTAACGTTCATACAGCACGTTCAGCGAATAGCGCAGCCCGACCGGATCGATCTGCCAGCCCCAGTCGGAGGCTTTGACGTGCGGGTTCGGCACGTTGCCCGGGAAGCCGAACATGCCGTCGCTGCCGTCCACCGCGTTGGCCTGCAGCGCATTGCTCATGTAATAGCTGAAGCCGATGTAATCGGTGCAGCCCTCGCGCAGGATCTGCGCGTCCTGCGGCTGCATCTCGATCTTCAGCCCTTTGCGTTCCCAGTCACGCAGCAGGTAGCTGGGGTAGTAGCCGCGCATTTGCACGTCGGTATACAGATAGCGCTGGTGCATCGCTTCCACGGCGTACATCACGTCGTCCGGCTTGCAGGAATAAGGGTAGAACGGCACGCAGGCCAGCATGCAGCCGATCTTGAATTCCGGGTTGATCTGATGGCCGAGTTTGACCACCTGCGCGCTGGCGACGAACTGGTGGTGCAACACCTGGTACAGCGTCTGCTCGGGGTTGTCTTCCTGGGTGTAGTCCACGCCGGAACAGCAGTAGCCGAACAGCGGGTAGCGGTAGTTGCTCTGGTTGTTGATTTCGTTGAAGGTCATCCAGTACTTCACTTTTTCGCGGTAGCGGCGCATCACCACTTCGCTAAAGCGCACGAAGAACTCCACCACCCGGCGATTTTTCCAGCCGCCGTAGGCTTTCACCAAATGGTAAGGCATTTCGAAGTGGGACAGGGTGATCACCGGCTGGATGCCGTATTTCAGCAATTCGTCGAACAGGTCGTCGTAAAACTGCAGGCCGGCTTCGTTCGGCGTTGCTTCGTCGCCGTTCGGGAAAATGCGCGTCCAGGCGATCGAGGTACGAAAACACTTGAAGCCCATCTCGGCGAACAGCGCCACGTCCTGCTTGTAGCGGCCGTAGAAGTCCACCGCTTCGTGGTTGGGATAGCGATAGCCGTCGAGCACGCCGTCGGTCATCACGCGATCCACGCCGTGCGAACCGCCGGACAGCACGTCGGCGATGCTTGGCCCTTTGCCGCCCTGATCCCAACCGCCTTCAACCTGGTGCGCGGCGACCGCGCCTCCCCACAGAAAATCTTTCGGCAACTGTTTCATCGTCAATGTCTCATCTTATTTAATGAAGGGTAATAACGTTCGCGTTGCCAATAGAGTAACAAGACCGAAAGAAATGTCACGATATAACAAATCGCCGTAAAACGTGATTTGTCACAATAAAAAAACAGCCTGTTTTATTTTATCGCGTTCATTCTTCCCAGGCGCTTGCCGATGGTTTCAATAATATAAAGCACGGGGATTTGCGTAGTAATATTATGATGATCGCCGATCAAGTGTTGCGGGACGTGATAAGACAGATTGAAGTCCGCCAGCCGCGCCAGCGAAGAGGTTTCGTTGTTGGTGATGCTGATGATTTTACAGTGGTGCAGGCTGAACTGGCTGGCCAGCCGCAGGATCTCTTCGGTTTCGCCGGAAACCGACAACATGATCGCCACCGCGCTTTTATACATATCGCTGTTGACGGGATAATAAGGGTCGTCGATATGGGTGCTGAATTTTCCGACGTTGGAAAAGAAACGCGCGCCATATTTCCCCAGGGCGCCGGAGGTGCTGATGCCGACGAAAATAATTCGCTCGGCGGCGGCGATATGCCGCACCGCTTCATCGAGCAGCTGATTAAATTCATCGTTGCTGACGCTTTTAAAAAAACTGAGAATTTCGCCGATGCCGGAATCGACCGGCGGCGCATCGGTTTGCTCCAGGTACAGTTTGAAACGGATGCGAAATTCCGAATAGCCGTCACACCCCATTTTTTTGCAAAATCGCAGCACGGTGGTGGTGGACACGCCGGCGGCCTCGGCCAGTTCGCGGATGGTCATGTACATCACTTGATTCTTGTGTTTGCTGACGTAGTTATAAACCATCAGCTCCAGGGCGTTGAGCGCGGCGATTGCTTTGTGGGTAAACATGAGTCGATCCGGCGGCTGAAAACGGGAAGCGTATCTGCGGGTTAACATAGCAAAATTCCCCACCGCTGGCACTGCCGAACAAAAAAGAAAAGCCGCACCAGTCAGGGGCGGCCCAGGGTTCACGACGAACAAATAAAGCAAAACGTTCCGGAAGACATGCCATGAAAACGCGTTTCATCACACAGGGTTAGCATAGGTCAGCTTACTCCGGCGGCAAAATGCCGGTTTCTGCTTTCTAAAGCCAAAGCGCGGCAAAGGCTACGGCGCCTCGGGCTTATCTTCGGACCAGCGGGCGGCGTTGACGTCCACCTTACCCGGCAGCAGTCCGATGGCGGTGAATTTATCCGCCAACTGCTGCTGCTGTCTGAACACCTCCGGCGACATGCGCTGGCTGCCGAACGGCATGCGGGCGATGGCTTTGGCCCAAATCGCCTGATCCAGGCCGGTGCTCTGAGCGAGGATCGCCGCCGCTTCCTGCGGATGGCCGTTGGCCCAGTCGCTCAGCGCGCCGAGCTGTTGAATCACCTGCTTGGCGCTGTCCGGGTAGGTTTCGGCAAAGCGGCGGCTGGCGAGATAGAAGGTGTAGTGCGGCACCAGGCCTTCCGCGTCTTTCAGCCGGCGGGCGTTGGCATGGGTTTCCACCTCGGCGTAGTAGGGATCCCAAATCACCCAGGCGTCGACGCTGCCGCGCTGGAAGGCGGCGCGGGCATCGCTCGGCGGCAGATAGACCGGCGTGATGTCCTTGTAGCTCAAGCCGGCCTGTTCCAGCGCGCTCACCAGCAGGTAATTGACGTCAGACCCTTTGTTCAACGCCACGCGTTTGCCTTTCAGATCGGCCACGGAGCGGATCGCCGAATCCTGCGGCACCACGATGGCTTCGGTTTTCGGGCTGGGCGGCGAATGCGCCAAATAAACCAGATCGGCCTTGGCGGCTTGCGCGAAGGCCGGCGGGGCGTCGCCGGTCGCCGCCAGATCGATGCTGCCGACGTTCAACCCTTCCAACATCTGCGGGCCGGCGGGGAATTCTATCCAGCGAACCTTGACGCCCTGCGGCTCCAGGGTTTTCTCCAGCGTGCCGCGGTATTTCAGCAGCGCAAAAATGTTGGCTTTCTGGTAACCGATGGTGATTTGTTGCGGTTTCTCCTGCGCGTCGGCCGGCAGGCTAAACAGCCCGAGCAGCAGGGCGGCGATCAGCGGCGTTGTGAGTTTTCTCATCCTGATTTTCCGATAGGCGAAGTGAACGGTAGCGATGACGCGCTGGGCGTAACGCCATGAAACGGCATTTAAATTTTCCTGCGGCGGGATAAGGGCGATGATAATGAGCGGCGCAGTGGCGTGTAAAGCGCCCGCTTATGCTGAATAATGCCTTGCTTAGCCATAAATCAGCTTAAGCGGGAGAGGGTGAGCTCGACGTTATGCCGCGTCACGCTCGCGCGAACGCGCCAGCAACAGCGGAACCAACAGATAGAGGGCGGCGGCCAACGCCCAGACCAGGCCCGGCCAGACATCGCGCGTGGCGGCGTACAGCGCCGTCGCCACCAGCGGCCCCGCGACGCCGATCAGGCTGCCCATGCTGGCCAGCGTCCCTTGCAGCTCGCCCTGATGATCGTCGTCCACCTTTTGCGCCATTAACGCCTGCAGCGCGGGCAGCGCCATACCGCCCGCCGCGAAGAACGGCAGCAAGGCGAAAGGTGCCCAGCTGCGCGTGGCGATCGACAGCAGCGCCAGGCCCATTGCGTCGGCGGCCAGTCCGATCAGCAGCGCCTTGCGTTCGCCGAGCCGCGCGACCAGCGGGCCGATGGCGAAGGCCTGCGACAGCGCATGGCAGGCGCCGTAACCGGCCAGCGACAGGCCCGCCACCATCATGCTCCAGCCGAAACGATCCTGACCGTATAAAATCCACAATGTGGCCGGCGCCTGCGAAACCAGCGCCATGATCAGGTAAATGCCGGCCAGCGGCAGCAGGCCAGGCTTGCCGTGCAGCCGTCGCAATGACGAAAAGGGATTGAGGCGGATTTTCTCGGCGGCGCGGGCGCGAGGTTTACGCGATTCCGGCAGCAGGAAAAACGCCATCGCCAGGTTGACGGCGTTCATCGCCGCCGCCGCCAGGAAGGGCGCATGCAGATGCCACTCGCCCAGCGAACCGCCGAGCAGCGGGCCGACGATAAAACCGACGCCGAATACCGCGCCCACCAGGCCGAAACGCCGCGCGCGTTGACCGGCCGGCGTAATGTCGGTGACGTAAGCGGTGGCGACCGCCATGTTGGCGCCGGTGATGCCCGCCAGCAACCGGCCCAGATAGAGCCAGGCCAGCGTCGGCGCGAACGCCATCAGCAGATAGTCGGCCGCCGCGCCGGCGAGCGAGATGAGCAGCACCGGCCGCCGGCCGAAACGATCGCTCAGCGCGCCGAGGATCGGCGAGAACAGAAATTGCATTAACGCATAGGCCGCCAGCAGGGCGCCGTAGTGCAGGCTGCCGGCGTCAAGACCGCCCAGCGAACGCAACAACGCCGGCAGAATCGGCATGATCAGACCGATGCCCACCGCATCCAGCAACACCGTCAACAAAATAACCAGCATGGGTTTTTTCAAAATTGTGACTCTAACAGTGATAGAGTATTGAGTATTCCACAGTTACCCTATCAGTGATAGAGAGATGAGTGAAAAAAATACTGCGACACGTTTAACGCGAGAAACCGTCCTGCGCGGGGCGCTGGCGTTGCTGAACGACATCGGCATCGATGCCCTGAGCACCCGCCGCCTGGCGCAACATTTGGGCGTGCAATCTCCCACGCTCTATTGGCATTTCAAGAACAAGGCCGAGCTGCTGAAGGCGATGGCGGAAACCATCATGCTGGATCACCGTGAGGAGGTGCCCGCCGACATGCCCTGGCAGGATTGGGTCGTTACCAATGCGAGCAACTTTCGTCGGGCGTTGCTGGCTTACCGCGACGGCGCGCGTCTGCATGCCGGCACCCGGCCGCAGGAGCCGCAATTCGCCGTCATTGAGGCCAAGGTGGCGCTGCTGTGCTGGGCGGGGTTGACGCCGGAGCGCGCGGTAAACCTGCTGTTCGCCGTCGGGCGTTTCGTGGTGGGCTGGGTGCTGGAGGAACAGCAAATGCAGCCTGACGATCCGCTCAATGACGCCGACCGCCGCCGTTACCCGCTGCTGTGCCAAGGCTGGGAAACATTGCAGGAGAAGGGCGCGGATGCGCTGTTCGAAGCCGGGGTGCGGCTGTTGGTCGACGGCGCCGAGGCCGGACTGGCGATCGACAATAATCACGGGCGGCAATCATAAAAGCGCGCTTATCTATCGGAAATTTATAGAAAATACCCACTTTTCGTTAAAGCCATGGCGGCTACATTCCCTTAACATCGTCAAGTCTTTTGATGATAATTATTAGCACGCTGCGCAATTATTCACCGCAGTGATGTTACGGATTAAATCCGTTTGTTTAAGGGATAGTTTCACCATGGAAATCAACGTTAATGGCCGGGTGGTTCCACTCGGCAATCTCGCGCCCGACACGCCGCTGCTGTACGTTTTACGCAACGATCTGCACTTGAATGGCCCCAAATATGGCTGCGGCCTGGGGGAGTGCGGCGCCTGCACGGTGCTGATCGACGGCGTCGCCGCGCGTTCTTGCTCAATGCCGCTGGCCGCCGTAGGAAGCAAGTCCGTCACCACGCTGGAAGGCCTGGGCACGCCGGAGGCGCTGCATCCGGTTCAGCAGGGGTTTATCGATGAGCAGGCGGCGCAGTGCGGTTACTGCGCCAACGGCATGATCATGACGCTGGTCGCGTTGTTCGAACGCGAGCCGGATGCAGATGAACAAACCATCAAGAAAGAGCTGGCCTACAACCTGTGCCGCTGCGGCACCCACCTTGAGATCTTGCGCGCCGCCGAGCGCGCCCGCGATCTGCTGGCTGCGCGGAGGCAAGCATGAGCCGCCTCGAACTGACCCGCCGACAGTTGTTGCAAGCCGGCGGTGTGGTGATGGTCAGCAGTCTGCTGCCCGCGCCGTTTAACGCCTTCGCCGCCGAAGCGGTTGCATCGCCTGCCGATCTGCCGCTGGATCGGGTGGACAGCTTTATCAGCCTCACCGCCGACGGCCGGGTGACGGCCTTCAATGGCCATGTCGATCTCGGCACCGGCATTCGCACCGCGTTGGCGCAGATCGTCGCCGACGAAATTTGCGCGCCGTTCGAGCACGTCACGATGATCCTGGGCGATACGCAACGCACGCCGGATCAGGGGCCGACCATCGCCAGCGCCACCATCCAGGTCACGTCGGTGCCGCTGCGCCAGGCGGCGGCGCAGGTGCGACATATGCTGACGGCGCTGGCGGCCAAAGCCTTCGAACTGCCGGCCGACCAGCTGACGGCGGCCGCGGGGCAGGTGTTTGTGACCAAGCACCCGGGGCGTTCCTTGAGCTATGCGCAGCTGGCGAGCGGGCAAAATCTGCATGTGACGCTGGATAAAAACGTGCCGCTGAACGGTGAACAGCAGAATCGCTACGTCGGCCGCGCCGTCGCCCGAGTCGATATTCCGGCCAAAGTGAGCGGTGGACTGACCTACGTGCACGATCTGCGTTTGCCCGGCATGCTGCATGGCCGGGTGGTGCGCCCGCCTTACGCAGGCGCCGACAGCAGCGCACCGCTGGGCGGCGGCCTGTTGTCGGTGGATGAAAGTTCGATCGCGCACCTGCCGGGCATCGTGAAACTGGTGGTGATCAACGATTTCATCGGCATTGTGGCCGAGCGCGAAGAGCAGGCGATCGCCGCCATGCGCCGGCTGAAAACCGAATGGAAACCCTGGGCCGGCCTGCCGGACCTGTCGCCGGAGGCGCTGCCCGCCGCGCTGGCAGCCAACCCGAAAACCGACCGCGTGCTGCGCGATGATGCGGGCACGGACGAGGCGTTGGCATTGCTGCATACCGAAGTGCGGGCGGACTATGTCTGGCCTTACCATCAGCACGCCTCGATCGGCCCCTCCTGCGCGGTAGCGGAGGTCAAAGATGGGCGGGCGCAGGTGTGGTCCGGCACGCAAAACCCGCACGATCTGCGCAAAGATATCGCCAGGCTGCTCGAGCTGCCGTCTGAGCAGGTGCACATCACCCGCATGGAAGCCTCCGGCTGCTATGGCCGCAACTGCGCCGACGACGTCTCGGCGGACGCGGCGCTGTTGGCGCGGGCCACCGGCCGCCCGGTGCGGGTGCAGCTGATGCGTGAACAGGAATCCGGCTGGGAGCCGAAGGGCACCGGTCAGCTGATCCGGGTGCGCGGCGGCCTCGACCCGCACAACCAAGTGGCGGCCTACGAGTTGAAAACCAGCTATCCCTCCAACAATGCGGTGACCTTGCCGCTGGTGTTGACCGGCAAGATGGCCAACCGGGCCGACGTGCAACAGATGGGCGATCGCACCGCCATTCCGCAATACGCGTATCCGCACATGCGGGTGATTTGCCAGGACGCCGCGCCGATCGTGCGGGCGTCGTGGATGCGCGGCGTTTCGGCGCTGCCCAACGTGTTCGCCCATGAATCCTGGATCGACGAGCTGGCCTGGCGCGCCGGCGAGGACCCGATCGCGTTTCGCCTGCGTTACCTGAACGATCCGCGCGCGGTGGCCTTGATTGAGGCCCTGAAGCGCCAGGCTAACTGGCAAGACGGCCCGGCGCACCGCTCGCGCGCCGCCGGGGCCGAAGTGGTGAGCGGCCGCGGTTTCGCCTATGCGCGCTATTTCCACAGCAAATTCCCCGGCTTCGGCGCCGCCTGGGCGGCCTGGGTGTGCGATCTCAGCGTCAATCGCCTTTCCGGGCAGATCACGCTCAATAAAATCTTCGTGGCGCATGATTGCGGCCGGATGATCAATCCGGCCGGGGTGCGCCATCAGGTGCACGGCAACATTATCCAATCCGCCAGCCGGGTGCTGAAAGAGTTTGTGACCTTCAACGCGTCGGGCGTGACGTCATTGGACTGGGGCGGCTATCCGATCCTGCGCTTTGACGAATTGCCGCAGATCGATATCCAACTGATCGACCGCCCGGACGAAGCGCCGATGGGCGCAGGAGAGTCCGCCTCGGTGCCGAGTGCGGCGGCGATCGGCAACGCGCTGTTTGACGCCCTCGGCGTGCGCCTGCGCGAGGTGCCGTTCACACCGGCGCGGGTGCTCGCCGCGCTGCGCGCTCAGGCCAGCCATTAACCCCCCGTTACGAACAAGGACAGCAAAGATGAGTAAGATGAAAAAAATCGTCGGGTGGGGCGGCGTCACGGTGATCGCCGTTGTGGTCGCCGGCGTGGTCGCCAGTTGGCAGCCGGAGATTGCGCCGCTCGCCGCCGATGCGACCCACCGTTTCAGCGAGGCGCAGATCGCGCGTGGCAAAACGTTGGCCGATCTCGGCGACTGCGCCGTGTGCCACACCCGTGCGGGCGGCGAG
>NZ_CAJCKE010000049.1:0-16914 GCF_903970925.1 Serratia sp. ME47
GGAGCAGCAAGCATCTATAATTGCAGACTATTTCTATCTCAAGAAGTTTGGCGTTAGCGATTTTATCGGTTTATACGGTAGGAATTACTCAGGGATAGTAGACAGAAGTACATTGTCAAAATTTCAACCCATAATCAGAAGCGCAGGGCTGCCACTATGAAAAAACTCCTCTTACTCTTTATTCCTCTTTTTATCTCTGGTTGCCCTATGGGGGATAAAGTCAATTTACGCCCGGCAAAAGCAACGGCTGTCGGCAGTAAGATCTGCGTTTTTGTCGATAAGAATGATATGAAAAGAGAGGAGCCCATTCTCAAGGTAGCCATATGGAAGTATGGCAATGATAATTATGTCTATGAAAAGTCATATGCAAATACGCCTGTCGCGTTGGAACCGGGGAAGTGTGTGCCCGGCATCGGTGAGTATGATTTTATCCCTGGTGAAGGATACAGTGTTATTGTCAGTACGCCTTTGCATCCTTATGAGGCCGGGTTTATTGTGTGGAAGCGAGGTGAAGAGGTTCTGTTGGAGCCGTATTAGGTTTTAATGTGATCATGCGAGTTAGCCGCTCAGGAATTTTGGTTGCACTGGAGAACGGACTGACGATTTCATAAAGTGGCTTACTTTCTCAATAACTGCCGCATTGACCCGCTCTGATGAGCAACAGAGAAGATCGCCAATGCCCCGTAGTAAATTTTGCCAGGGCTATCGCATATGGTGTAAACATCCGCACTCCGTTCCGCAGCTAACTTGCCCTTCAAATTAACAGCCTATAAGCTGTATTGATAATAAAACGCCCTATAAGCTGTATTTTGCATTTACAGCCTGTAAGGTGTAACGTGGGCAAAGCAGCCTATAATCTGTACACAGCGATAAGCCAGCGAGCCGCTATTTATGAATACCGTCTATCCGTTAAAAACACTGAGCCAGTTACGCCCTTTGCTGGTGGGGTTTCGTAAAGCAAAAGGTTTGACGCAAAAAGACGTTTCGGAGAGGCTGGGTGTCACTCAGCAGACCTATGCACGCCTGGAGTCAAACCCTGCATCAGCCAGTCTGGAGCGCCTTTTTAGGGTGTTTAATGTGCTGGGGGTTGAAATGGCGCTTTCCTCAGAGCTTGCCTCTCTGGGATGTGAAACGGAAGAAACCTCTACAACTCATGTAGACTCGCCTGCAAGACGGGAACAGTGGTGACGAGATGCGTCGTTCGCAACAACGGTTAGCTATCTGGATGAACGGTATTCCGGTGGGATACTGGGAAAAGCGTAGAGGTGAAGATCGGCTGGAGTATCTGCCAGAGTGGATTGCAGATAGTCAGGGGAGGCCTTTGTCGCTTTCTTTGCCTTTCACGCCGGGGAATCAGCCTTATCGCGGTAGCGTGGTGCGCGATTATTTCGATAACCTGCTGCCAGATAGCGAGGGGATCCGCCGACGTTTGGCTATGCGCTATCATGCCGAAAGTCTGGACCCTTTCGACTTATTGGCCGAACTGGGCCGCGACTGTGTTGGTGCCATACAGCTTCTCGATATCGGTGAGCAACCTGCGGATATATTTTCCATCAGGCAACGCCCGCTGGCAGAGGCGCAAATCGCCGAAATGCTCCGCAATACTACCACGACGTTACCGGGGCGACAGGGGCAGGATGACGATCTGCGTCTATCCATCGCCGGCGCCCAGGAAAAAACGGCGCTGCTGTGGCATGACAACCAGTGGTGTTTACCTGAGGGAAATACGCCGACCACGCATATTTTCAAATTAGCGCTAGGCCTGGTCGGAAACATGCGGGCCGATATGAGCACGTCCATCGAGAATGAATGGCTCTGCTCCCTGATTGTTGAACACTATGGTGTGCCAGTAGCGAGTACCCATATTGCGCAGTTTGAAGATCAAAAGGCACTGATCGTTGAGCGTTTTGACAGAAAACTATCAAGCGACAAACGGTGGTGGATCCGCTTGCCGCAAGAGGATATGTGCCAGGCTCTGGGCGTTTCGCCGCTGAGGAAGTATCAATCAGACGGTGGCCTCGGCATTACCGATATTATGGAAATTCTGAGTCGCTCGGAACAGGCTGAAACAGATCGCAGGCACTTCTTTAAAGCGCAGATTATTTTTTGGTTGCTGGCCGGGACAGATGGGCACGCAAAGAATTTCAGTCTTGCGCATTTACCGCAAAATCGTTACCACCTGACGCCACTGTACGATGTGCTATCGGCCTGGCCGCTGATTGGCCCGGGCAATAACCAGATAGCTTGGCAGAAGTGCAAACTGGCGATGGCCGTTCGCGGGAGCAGTAACCATTACCTGCTTAGCCAGATCCGACGCCGCCACTGGATAAAACACGGTGAAATAACCGGATTAGGCCAACAGGAAGTTGAATCCATTATTGAAGAGCTGCTGGCGACAACCCCGGGAGTGATTGATCGTGTCATTGGACTGCTACCTAATTCGTTCCCAGCCGAATTAGCGGAATGCATTTTTGATGGTATCAGGCAGCAGTGCGCGCGGTTGGTAGGGGGATAGTGCGCGGTGCGGGTAGGGGCATGCAGAGCATGCTACTGAAGCTGATCTATTAGTTTCTGATTATTGTGGGAAGCATCAATAATGTGCCTGGCTTTCGGTTAAAGTATTTCCTGGGTGAAAGGTTTTGATTGTTATTACGTAAATCATCACCCTAAAGCCGAGCACCTTTGGCGAATGCTCGGCTTTAGGTTAACTTACAGATTTACTTTAAATTAAATGTGAATTTTTATATTCATTAATAAAATCAATATCATGTAACTCTACACTGGTTTCCCTACGTATGGCTAACCGCTGCCATTCTTCTCTTTCGCAATGGCGCCGATAGCCATGAGAGAGCCAATTCCAACTGCCCAGAATCACTCGTTCCCCGTCGATGATAATCAGTTTCTCGTGTGTCCCTTCCGGTAGACGAATGACGTTATCGTGGCCTAACAATTCGCAATACTGTGCGACTAACGCCGGTTCGCTATCCTCATTCTGGTAGTTCTGTCGGTAGTAGCCGTAGTAAACTTTCACATTAACGCCGCGGCGCTGAGCTTCAGACAATAGTTTTAGCTGCGGTGGTTGGCCAAATCCGCCTTTTTCCCCATAGCGAATCCACGGTGAAATCACGATTAACTCTTTTTCGCACATGGCAGCTTGGGCGGTAAAGGCCGCTATGTGCTCGCAATCGTGATAATAGGCTAAGCGATGCGGACTATTTTGCAAGGTATCGAACTGCGGGTGCTGTGAGCCGAATTCCAGTAAGAAATCTTCCGCTACCGCATTGGCCAGTGTTTTTAAATAGCCCCCGGCTCTGACCAATCGCTGATAATTGCCAACGATAATGAATTGTTGTTTTGCACGTGAGACCGCCACGTTCAACATATTTGGCGCTTTATTCTGGAAAATTTCACCATCGCGGGCGTGATAAATTACCGGGCTATAAATGATTACTTCAAAACCTACCCCCTGAAATTGATGCACGGTGCCGATTCGGGGGGAGGTATAGTGATCCAGTCTTTTCCCAATTCTATGTATTAACATCATTTTCTGATTGGAGTACGGGGTAACGATACCGATATCTTGTGTCAGGTCATAGCCGGCATCTTCCAGTTTATCGAGCAACTGTTCGATGGCATCGACTTCATCCATGTTGGTATTGACCGCACTGCCTTTTTGCCCTTCGACGCTATAGAACATCAAATGATGCTCGCCCATTTCTTTAAAGGCCTCGCTAATGCGAGTTTTGGCCGGTGCCGTTTCAATACTGATGCCGCGATAACCTGCTAACTTACAGAACAGATTGGCGATCGGCGTTTGGCAGCGGCGATGTTCATCCAGGATAATGCCGTTGCCAATATCGCTGACTTGTCCCGATTGCGTGCCGGCCGCACGGTGATAAGCGGTGACTGTCATTGGTGAGACCCGTTCGAAAAGTGTGTTGTCCTGAGCGAAATATTTCTCACGTATCTGGTTTTGCCCTGCTTCAGATAAATTGCGTATCGGCTCGATTTGCAGTGGGTCACCGACCACCATTGCGCGCTCACAGCGGCTTAAGAGGGGAACTAATGATTCTGCGGACATCATCCCAGCCTCATCGCAAAGCGCTAAATGCCATGGCTTATGACCGTTAAGATCGTTAAGCCATTGATAGCCTGCGGCCTTGCGTGCGGAAACCAATGTGGTAGCCATTACCGGGTAAACGAGCGACAACAATCGGTAGAACTGGTCGAAGCGATCTTTCCACCAAAAAAATTTTGGGGCCTTGCCATTGCCAAGCAGGCTTCGCCAGTGGCTTAACACTTCTTCCAGCTCATTTTTCCGCTTTAACTGCTCTTGCCAGAGATAGCCAATGGAGGCGGCGAACATACTACGATGGGTTTTGATAAAGCGCTGACGAAGGATGTCGCACCATGAGCCTTCCGGAAAATGCGTTTGCAGTGCATTGGCCTTTTGCCGGGCGGTTTCAAGCTGTATCTGGAGAGCGATGACCGCCTGTACGTCTTCCCTCAATGCATCCAGCGCAGCGCTGTGCCGCGGGTCCGGAGCAGGTTCTTGCAGAGTGTTTAAATGGGCACATAATTCCGCGTTGTTTTCCAGCGAGTTTGTCGCCGTAACCAGTTGCGCAAGAACGGTATGGGGCTGGTCCGCCAATTTAAAATAGTGGAATTCTTCCGGATAAAAGCTTTCCAGTTTTTGACGGATTGCCGTGTGGCGTGCAGAGAAAAACCGGGCGAACAAGGCGGCGAGGCCCGTTTGAGGATAGCTACTGTAGCCCTGTTCCAGCGGCGAACGCAGTGGGCTTGTCTGCATCCACTGAACTATTTCATTCCAGCTATGGGGCAATGGCCACGTCGCTTCTAACGCTTTCGCGTGTTTTTCGGCATCGATGCGTTTGGTGTATTCGCGAGCAATGCTTTCCTGATGAGCTTCAACCTGAACCAGCAGTTCCGTTAAATACTGGGGGCCTGATGCTGTGGAACTCAATCCATGCTCGTTAGCCACAGTAGAGAGCTGTTGCAGGCGTTGCTCGAAATAGGCCCGGAACGCCGTCAGATCGGGAAACGAGAGCAAGGCCTGTTTGGCTTGCTCGACGCTATCGTGATATTGGGTAAAACAGTGGAGGATTTCCGCCTGACCTGTTTTCAACACGTTGGCATGGGCCGTTTGCCGTTGTTCTTCATACACTTCGCTTTGCCATGAATGCAGTAAGGCGTCCAATCGCAGTAATTCTTTATTGATTTGCTCTTTAGAGCCAGCCTGGAACCACAACCAATTCAGATCCTGCGTAAGCGGGTCTTGGCGTAAGTCGTCGATGATATTTTCAACCGCTTTAATGGCCGTTGACGTGACCAGCATACCCAGATTGACATCATCATCGTTTATCAACCGAAGCGCTCTTTCGACAATCTTTTGCGCAATCAGCGATTTAAATAACGTCGTTTTACCCGTGCCGGGGGCGCCTTGCACGGCAACCAGAAGCTCATCCTGATTAATGGCCTGGATAGCCTGCATTTGCCCATGGCCCAACGGCCAGGTCTCTTCAAAGAGGCCGCAGGTCGCGACATCCCGATAATGAACAGGGTGTTGTTCGTCATGGCTGTAGGTCAAATACCGTTCCAGCGGCGGATAGTCATACTTGTTATCACTGTCGCACAGCGCTTCGTAGTCTTTGCCGTCACTTTTCGTTTGTCCGTCGTCGTTGTGAAGCGGGGCGATGAGCAGATTGAAGCCGGATTCCGGAACGGCATAATGGTGGTTGGAAAGTTTACTTTTCAACCACTCTTCCAGCGTGCTGAAGGCTGAAAAGAAGCTCTCGAACTTGGTGCTGGTCAGGGCGCCGACCAGGCTCATCATGTGCCGGTTTTCACCCAGCTCGGCAATGTCGGTGTTCAAAATTTCCCGGAAAGCGTAAGGCATGGCTTGAACACGCAAACCGTCCTTTACCGGGAGCAGGATTTTATCGGTAGTTTCATCACGAAAAAGCGACTCGGGGAGTTGGGCCATAAACAGCGGCAAAAAGCGAGCGTGTTTTTGATTTCTTGTCTTTTCTTTAATGCGCAGGATGGGGAACATAATTTGCAAAGGTTCAATATGCTCTATATTCCCTTTCCCATCTTTCTTGACGAAGCGCTTGCGCAGGTAGGCAAGGGTTGCCGGTGGCAGGGTGATAAAAACGCCGCGCTCATTCTCATCGCAATCTTGCGCAGATAGCATTAACTGTTGTGACTCGTGCAGTTCACTAGCTGATATTTTGCTTTTTTCGACACCGTTTAGCTTTATATACTCTTGCCATGCTTCCAGAACGATTCGTGAATCTTTACTTATCATTGAGAGCATTCCTTGCACAAAAACTTCCTTTTTAGTCCCTGCGCGTCATCATATCAATAAAAATATTTTATATAATACGTGCTGTATTGAGGCTTGTGAAGTTTGGGTTTTTAGTATTTTGCCTAGCTAGGCATTGTTTGGGGTGGCGTTCGGCGTCAGTAGAGTCAGACACTTTTCCTGTTTGATCGACTGCACAGGAGGGCTACTACGTTGTTACGAGCGTGGGGTCAGTCCACCTGAAGGGATGATGATCGGTAATGCCAACATCACCCCGCCGAACCCACGTCGCTACCTGTACCACGCCTACCTGTCGTTTATGGCGGCACGGGCTATCAGCACGTGATGAACCTGACGGCGTTTGGCCAGGCGGTGCCGCAGACGCTGAAAGAGTATGAGCATACGCTGCTGAAACGCCGCACAAAGCAGGGAATACAGACCAACCTGATATTGAGTGAGGAATGTGAGGTGGACTGGCTACCGAAGTGTGCTCCTGTTTGACGATGAGCGAGTCGATGGGCCGGACCGACTAATACGACGTTATTGACCTGTAGAATCCAATGGACGCTCAATCGCCGGCCACCGATAGTGGTAGTGATCCGAATACATGCAGCAACACTAGGGCATTCTAGCGGCGGTTGAACGATCAACCCATAACTCTCAATCAATCATTGAGAACGTCTAACTTTCGTATGAAAGGATATGACCATGAAATTATGAGTGCCTTTGCTGATGGTCTTATAAACATCATCGTCCTGACCATACCGGCTCCCTTTTTTCCAAGAAAGCATTCACACCTTCAACGAGGTCCTTGCTCTCTAGTCGCAATTTTTCTGCAGGGTACTGCGCTAGAAAAGCATCTTGTATGTTTTTATCTGCGCTGTCACAGGCAATATTTTTGATTGCTCGTGTAGAGGCGGGTGAACAACGCAATATATCGTCAACTAAATCATTCACGACTTCAGATAATTTTTCCTTGCAAGTAACGCGATTGACAATACCGAAGTCAGCTGCTTGTAGAGCATTAATTTTTCTTCCGGTGAGAAGCATCTCCATAGCTAACTTATAAGGCATTTGTCTGGTAAGGCGAAAAATCCCTCCGGCCCCCTGGATTAAACCGAGTTTAGCTTCAGGCAATGCAAAAATCGATTCTTCACTAGCAACAATTAAATCACATGCAAGTGCCAGTTCAAATCCCCCGCCAAAAGCATAACCATCTACCATGGCAATTATAGGTTTATAAATGTCCACTCGCTCAGTCAATCGCGGCCATCCCGCTCGCCCTTTGCTACCCAAACTAGAAAATGGCTCGCCAGAGTCATAACGTGCCTTCAATTCTTTAAGGTCTTGGCCAACAGAGAAGGACTTGCCGCCAGCCCCTGACAGCACAGCAAGCCATATGTCATCGTTATGGTTAAAATCATCCCATACTTGCCGCAACTGTTGGTGCATTTCAAGATTCATCGCGTTTAGAACTTCAGGGCGGTTGAGCGTGATGTAAGCGACATGCCCTCTTTTTTCATATAAAACCACTGGCTCAACACTGCTTTTTCCTATCATCTTTACCTCTTGGTGCTGTTATTAACAGCACCAACCGGGCAGTTATGACCGTCCGATTGGTGCTCAGAACCTTAACTAATTATGGCTCTGGGTGTCTTATGGGAAAATTTTCCGGTTTTTTCTTTCACATCTAAGGCATACATTCTAACGACCTGTTCTCTGCAGAATGCTTGCATATAGGTGCGAAATTCACTCAGCGGTTCTTTAGCTAACACCAACATGCGTTTATTCGCCGGTACCGCCGGAGCAGCCATCAGTGCGATTGCTTGTTCCAGCACCTGATCAAGTTCCTCAGAAGCAACCACTAGATCAAAAATGAATCCAGCATCAGCATCGTCGGCCATAACTTTACGTCCATGCAAGATCACCTGTTTGGCGAAACGTTCACTTGTGGCGGTTGTAAGCCGAAGGTTAGATACGCCAGGGATAATGCCCTCTTTAGCCGCTGGCAGTGAGACATAACATCCTTGCTCACCAATCACATAATCGCAGGCCAGCACCATTTGCATACCGCCGCCGATAGCAAAGGTGTCCACGACCGCAATCCAGGGCTTAGTAATTCTGGCATTTGACTCATTAGGTGAATAGGCCACCCCATGAACCAATTTGTTAATACAGCCCATTTCCCTTCCAATCAAAAAATCCGGATAAGAAATGCCAGAGGCATGAAGTTTTTTCAAATTAATGCCGGAGCAAAAAACTCTACGACCAGCATATTTAGGATGATTGACAATCCCTCCACGTAGCACGCCAGTTTTAATTTGTTTGGAGAGGTACACGATGTCCGCCGCCGATTCTAGATCGCGGACAAAGTCACCGTCTTCTGCATGCAGCGTATCGCCATCGATGAAACTCACAATCGCAGCTTCACCTTTCTTTCGTATCTCCAATGCAGTCAACCGGAGATAACCCGTCCGATTAAAATCATCGACCAGGGTGAAAGAAGAGGCTTTTGGTTGCAACATGGTATTTAATAAATGCATACCCGCCTGACTGTCTTGCAACACCTGCGATAAGAAAAGTGAAAAACAGTAATCCACAGCAACCTGTTCCGGCGTTCCTGTCGTTAGCGTTCCCACCAGTAATGCTGCGGTCAATTGATAGAGCGCCTCGACCCGTATAGGACGGCAATACTTTTCTGTCCAAAATTGGTACAGCTCAAGAGTGTGTTGTTCGAAAAAATGCGAGACTTCCCCGTTACCCGCACATTGGGCAATAATTACATCGTCTCTAAGGTCCGCATTGCTAACGCTCTGTAGTCTATTTCTTAACGCCACCACACACGGCTGTAACGTATTGGGTAATTCATTCATAGTCTGTCCTTAATCGAATCGACATTAAATGCCACGCGCCAGATCAGTTATCCTTGGCGCAATGTACGATCGCTGGCCGAAAGAGACAGCCCAATAGTGTCTTCATGTGAGGTATGGCTGGCTTCCAGCATCAGTTTGCGGCGTACCCGTATATCATTAAAAGCATGCGGATTCATGCCAACGACTAAATCTTCGGCAAGCGCTTTCGGCTGTGTACTCTTTCGGTCCAGAAGTCCACATGCCAAGGCCTCATCGGCACCAAACGTGTTCCCTAGCACAAGTAGTGAACGTACCCAATTAGCCGTCATTTGGTTAGTTAGCCGGTGGATAAGCATACCGGGCAAGGTGATGTCTTTCCCGTTCAAAGCGAAAGTGCTGGTTGGTGTCCCTAAACGAAGATCGGCGATAGCAATAAGGGATAGCGCCGCGAGCCCACACTGGCCGTTACAGATGGCGATAATTAGGGCATTCAGATTTTCAACGCGGCGTAACACTTTTTCCCATTTGTGTAATACATCCACATTTTCCACCCCAGAACTAAGTTCGCTCATCGAACCGGCTTCAAAGTTGAATAACACCATGTTAATGGTAGAACTGCTCTCAACCTGAGCGCATAGCTGGTTGACTTCTTCAATGAGAACGCTGGAAATAGCCGCAGCTCCAGAAATATTAACAGTTAAATTTTCCACAAATCACCTCAATAATGTTAGATTAACTTTCCCACTGTACCAGAGCTGTTTCAATAGCCGCCCCAGGCCCCATAGTCATAAATACACCGATATCACCGGCAGATGTTGTTTTTTCATTTTGAAGTCTTTCCAGAGAAAATAGGAAAGAACCACTGGACAAGTTTCCAAAATCATTTAATACGCTACGAGTGTGGCGTAGATCGTTTTTAGTTAAGCCCAAATTAATGCAAATCGAATCGAGGACCTTTTTTCCGCCGGAATGAACTATCCAGTGATCAATATCGCTGACGGTGAGTCGCTTCTCTGCCAGCAATTTGTTCACTACTTTTTCAACTTTAGAGCCAACGACATAAGGCACGTCTTTTGACAGATAGAAACGATTCCGATGCTGTTCATCATTCCAGTCAAATTTCATCATGCCTATAGCCGACGGCTCAGTCAGGCTGCATTTTGCCAATAATTTTATTGCTCCAGAGGTTAGAGAGGTTTCAGAAGCTTCACTGATAACTGCTACTGCGCTAGCCCCATCACCGAATAAACTATTAACCACTGCGGTGGATGTTGTACCGTCCTCAATATAGGCTGCAGAACAGATTTCTGTACAAACTACCACAGCCAATTTTCCAGGATTAGCAATTGACCAGTTTTTGGCTGCGTCTAAGCCATTTAGGCCCGCAGAACATCCCATGCCGACGATATCTATACGGTTGCAAAAATCTGACAATCCTAGTGATTCGCAAAAACGTGCACTTAATGCTGGAACTAGAAATCCGGTTGAGGTAACACAACAAATACATTCAATATCTTCAATGCGGCTGTCAATTTTTTCTAAACACTTGCGAATTGCATTAGCCCCAAGTTTTAGTGAGTACTCCTCATGACGAGCCAATAGTTCAGCATGGGTTTCCGATTTTGCTGAGCTTTCCGGGAATTCGCCTATAGAGAGATGTCTTTTATTGATACCATTGTTAAGAAAGATAGAACGAATGCGTCTATCCATGATATTAAGGTTATCGCAGACCTCACTCTGGGAGTAAAAAAACTCCGGTACATCATGTGCACAGGATAGAATATAGGTACCTACGCTATTATTAGCTATGTTTTTCATTGAAAAATCACCACCTTCATACTTTGAACCCTCCATAAAATACCCTATGATTCCCGTTACGAATAAAGTGCATTTCTATTAATAGAAAAATTAAAATTTCAAGTATGGAAATTGTTTTTTAATTTAACAATCTCTCTTTTAAAAACTGGCAAATTTTTTTAGTTCCCTCTGCGATCGCAGACGGCGGATAATAGCTGAAGGCAAGACGCATACCGTATATTTCTCGTTTGCTTCCACGTACGTAATAGCTCACGGGTAAAAACGTTACTTGATAAGTTTCAGCACATGCAACTAGTGTCGTGGTATCGATATGTTGTGGCAAGCGAATATAAACGAAGAAGCCGCCTGCCGGGGTTATCCAGGATACCGGCGTTGTGTTCAACTCTTTTTCCAAAACATGCAACATCGCATCGCGGCGTACACGATATTCATCACGGATTGGGCGAACCCAATTTTCCAGAGAGTATTGATGTTCTATTAAGAAACCTGCCACTACATGTTGACTCAATGCACTGCTGCTCAGACTGGTATGATCCTTAATATGCAGCAGATTATCAAAAGTTGCATGACTATGAGCGCTTATAACCAGGTAACCCAAACGCAGTGACGGGCATAATGTTTTTGAAAATGAACCTATATAGTAAACCACCCCCTCGTCATCTAACGTCTTAATTGATTTTGGTTTGTTTTCATTATAGTAAAAACTGGAGTATGTACTATCCTCAATTATTTTGATACCCCAATGACGGCAAACGGAAAGCAGTGCTGACCTCTCATCGTTTGATAGCTGATAAGTCATTGGATTATTAAAGTCTGGATTTATATAAATGACCTTTATCTTCTTACCCTGTTGTTGAGATTCCTTTATGAATATATGTAGCAATTCAAAATTAAATCTGCCTTCAGAATCACTGACATCGTCAACGGAAACCTTTACACAAGGCTTACCCAAGACAGCTACGCAGTCGGTAAAACCAAAGTAGCTAGGTTCAATGATAAGGACATGTTCTTCTGGCTGACGTAACTCATGCAATAATACTAAATTGTATGCTTCTTGACAGCCATTGGTGATAATAATGTCTTTCTCACTGGCACAGATATCCTCATCATTTTTCAGCCATTTGGCAACGTGTGTATTAATCACGCCTTGGCTTGGCCCGTAAGTATAAACATGTTCTAAAATTTGCTCATCATCATATTTCAGTTCTTTACGTAAGAAGTTTTTGTAAACGGATAAATAGTGCTCAAGATCAAGTTTTGCGTAAATTTCAGGGTTGGGCCTCCCCAATGAAAATGAGTAGGCATCAGGGTATTGTCGAATCAATGCACTAACTACAGATAAAACACTCTCTTGGATTTTCATAGGAGAATATATCCATTCATATAAATACTAGTAACAAAGGGAATAATCCCACTGGGAAATTTCCAAATAGTTATAAAAGTATTAATGTCATAGGTAATCTGATTTTTCTATTGACTATCAACTATTTGATAAATCATATCTTGCTGTTGCCAATTCAAAATCTGGTTAAAATCCCTTTCTACCTGATGCTTGTCTTTGTGTAATAAATAAGCAAAGCCAGGTAGCCCCTTTGTATCCGCTGTCTTTTTAACCCACTGTTTAAACTCTGGCAGTGAAAAGAAATTTGAAAAAGAATTAAGCTGCTCAATTTCATTTCTTCTTGGCATGGCCACTAGAATACCATCGCGTTTGAATAAAAATGATATTTCAGATACGTATGACTTCATTTGGTATAACTTTCCTACGTATTGCTTTATAAATTTTTGAGGCATTAAATACATATCTGCGCACAAGCTTACTTGGGTATAACCAAGGCAGGCATTGAATGTAGTGTCGTTAATTGAGGCCCCCATAAGGCGTGCATTAGCCTCGATAAGTACAGGGCCATCTTCGGTTAAAATAACTTCATTGTGCGCAGCACCATAGGCGATACCCAACGCAGACAGGACCTCAAGGGTATAATCAGCTAGCGATTTAGCGTGCTTTTCCTGCGCATCGATCAGGTGCATCCCTTCAAAATTATAAGCGCCACCGCTTACGCGGCTACGAACCTGTTCCCAGATATCGGTGACATAATGTTGTCCGTTCCAACTTAATGTGTTGACGAAGTACTGTGTTCCTTCAATAAGTTCCTGAATCAATACCTCATCATTTACATACCCAAGCAGATTTTCTTTGCCTAGCAGTTTTTCGGCGGCATGCTGTACTTCTTCCTTGTTTTCACACAAAGTAACACCATCGCTGGCTCCGCTATTTAACGGCTTGACGATCACTGGATAACCTTGCTGTTCAGCCCACTCTATTAATTCTAAAACCGAAGAGGATTTACTTTGTTTGATTGAACGAATGTTGTTTTCAGCTAGTTTTTGATGAGAAATATATTTGTTACGTCGCCAATCGGTAGTTTCAGAATCATTTGCCGATTCCATGCCCATGGCTGATGCCAGCATGTCAGCTAAGGCGATACCACTATCTGCCCCAGCTATAATATGACGAATATTGTAAGGTTTTAGCCGCTTAACAAGGTCTTCTAGTACACCAGCATAATTTATTGTTTCGATAAACCCCTGAGTTCGGGTTTTACGAGTAAAGTCTTGCCAAATGTGTATCACATCACAACCACGAGCCATAAAGGCAGCAGCTAGTTCATTTCCAGTCGATAAGACATCGACAATAACAATAGGGCCTTTCATCATTCCTCTCTTATCCCGAATTATCACAATGGCCGAGTTAATATCTCTCTAACATAGAGATATAGAAAGTATAACTATTGTACAATAGTACGGTTATAGTTTATAAATTCCATTGACTGCATTAATAGCCATCAATGATATTATCTTCAATCTGATTTCTGCTGTTTTATTTTTTAATCACTCAGGCTAAGCTTCTTTAACTCTCAATAGTAATAACAATGAAAAGCACGACAACATTAGCGCCGCATAGTAAACTTCTTGATGTCCCCAGTGCTGACTAATCAATCCTTGTAACAAGCCTGCAAAAATGGCACCAGTTGCAATACTATTCGTATATAGAGTACTGGCTGTCCCGGGACTGTTGGGCATTAATTCTTGTAGATAAAGCATACCTAGTGCACCAACAACACCAATAAATATAGCATTCAATAGCTGGATTGCTATTAGTACTATCCGTGAGTCGGCAACTGCCATTCCTAAATAAAATAGTGCAGCGCAAATTGCAGCTAATATCATCATCGATCGTTTACCAAATCGTTTGATCACTGGGGAGCAGAACAGCATGATTAAAATTTCCAGTCCTGCGGCACCTCCCAATAGCCATCCGGCAAATCCGCTGCCCATTCCGGGTATTTCGCTAATATAAATAGGCATGTCAATTAGATACATTGTATCTCCGGCCCACAACATGGCTAAGGCAGTAAACAATAGCCATGCTTCATTTGATCGGGCAGTGACCGGTACGGGTAAGGAATTATCTTTCGAATGTACCGCATGTTGAGTTTTATCTATGGGCAATGATAAGAAAACAATGACAATTCCTAGTGAAAACAGAGATGCGACTAATAGATATAAACTAGTAAAGCCGGAATGATTGATGATAAAAAAGGCCAGAGGAGGAGCGACAACCCAGGAGATTGAAATCTGAGCACGCATTCTCGTTGTGAACTTGATGACGTCAAAGTCCGCTCCTTCGGAATACTGACGTGCTAGTGCGAACAGTTGTGGCATAGCCGTTGTGGCCAATGCTGACATCATCACGCCTAGAGAAACCAGAATGAAATACTCCCGGTTAAATGCAAAAAGCAATGCATTCACAACGGCGACAGAGCAACAAATCAGGATCAAACGACGGCGGTTGCCACCAGCATCTGACTTACGGGCAAGAACTTGACTAACTCCTACCCCAGCCAGAGCGTTAATTGTATAAAACAAACCCACCATAAATGGAGTTGCACCTGTTTCGCGAGTAAGGAAAAGGCTCACTACAGGCATTTGTAATGCACCAGCCATGCCTAAAACCAAAGCCACTGACATGAATGAAAATCTAACGTACTGATTAACAAACTCTTTTTCCTCTCCCAACTCCATTTGATTTTCCTTGTGTCTGAAATGGTAAATGGCACTTAACATTACCAATAACATATGCGACATTTTTGCATCAATAATAACATTAGGGAATTTTACTTGCTTGGTTAAAAATTAATCACTTTGATTGGCTTTTGGTCTGTTTTGTGCGGATACAATGGTCTGTTCTGCTGTAACAAGCACACGACAGTATTAGCAGTATCCTTAAGACTGTGCACCCGGCAGGTGAACAGCGGTGCACACCGAAAAGATGGCTATATATCCATCAATACATTGAAATAAAAGGATAAAACAAAAATGTGTATAGGGTGAACAGTTTTGCGATAAATCTTTTTTTGGCTGTAAGTCCAAGAAATGAATGCTGCGATCAGAAAATGGCGACGGTAAATTTATGCGTAACAAGATTTTTTGGTTTGGGTTCGTGACACGGAA
The DNA here is from genome assembly GCF_903970925.1 of Serratia sp. ME47. Lineage (NCBI taxonomy): Bacteria > Pseudomonadati > Pseudomonadota > Gammaproteobacteria > Enterobacterales > Yersiniaceae > Serratia > Serratia sp. ME47. Next base: position 15,511 of record NZ_CAJCKE010000049.1, read on the forward strand.
CCTAACCGAGTTCTTTGTATGGTTGAATTTTATGCTGTTGTCAGAGCAATAGTCTAATCTTCCTGACCCTGACCCTGACCCTGACCCAAAATCCTGCTCCATTCAGAAACAGAATTCCGGCATGATGAATACTTCCCTGAGCGGAGGTTGTGCCGATGAAAAAGTCACGATTCACCGAAGAGCAGATTGTCTTTGCCCTGAAACAGGCCGAACTGGGTACGAGCGTGCCCGAAGTCTGCCGTAAGCTGGGCATCTCCGATGCCACGTTTTACATCTGGCGAAAAAAATATGGCGGGATTTCCCCTTCTGAGCTGAAGCACATGCGGCAGCTTGAGGAAGAGAATCTCAGGCTGAAGAAGCTGGTTGCCGATCTCAGCCTCGACAAAGCCATGCTGCAGGATGTCCTGGCAAAAAAGAACTGACGCTGGCGCGCCTACGCGAATGGGTCCGGGACCTGCAGGCACGTTACGGGGCCGGCGAGAGACACGTCTGTTTTGCACTACAGGTCAGCCGCAGCTCTTTCCGCTACGGCTCTGTGGCGGCAGACGACAGTGCACTCCGCCTGCGAATCAGGGAAATCACCGAAGCCCGGGTTCATTATGGCTACCGCAGAGTTCACGTCATGCTCAGGCGGGAGGGCTGGCGGGATAATCACAAACGCATTTACCGGCTCTATCGCGAACAGGGTCTGTCCCTGCGTCTCAAACGCCCGCGGCGGAACAAATCGGCGCAGCGGCGACAACCGCAGCCTGAGGGGCTGTATCCGAATCATGTCTGGGGCATGGATTTTGTCTCTGACGCCTTATTTGACGGGCGTCGGTTACGTCTGCTGACGGTCATTGATCTCTACACGCGCGAATGTCTGGGGATTTGCGTGGGTCAGAATCTGCGCTCAACGGAGGTCGCAGAGATGCTGAACGCCATTGCGCTCAGACGTCCCTTACCACAATTGCTGAAAACCGATAACGGCTCTGAATTTGCAGGGAAAATGCTGGACAAATGGGTATACGAAAGAGGGATCCGCATAGACTTTTCACGACCGGGAACGCCCACGGACAATGCCACAGTGGAGTCGTTTAACGGCAGGCTGCGGCAGGAGTGCCTGAATGAAAACTGGTTCATGTCCCTGGAGGATGCCCGGTGCAAAATCGAGGCCTGGCGCATACACTATAACCAGAGACGTCCTCATTCTGCGCTGGGCTGGATGACCCCGTCTGAATTTGCTGAAAAGTCTGCCGGTTGCCAGAACATGCAACCAACATGAAGCCGGTTATTCCTGATTATGACTGGAGCATATTCGGGGTCAGGGTCAATTCCAGCGTTTCACGAAATTTATACTGGGGGCACAAAAGGGGGCATAATCTTGATTTTTTTAATAATATTATATTTTTCATTAAGTTGATT
>NZ_CAJCKE010000050.1:0-8893 GCF_903970925.1 Serratia sp. ME47
TCATATACTTTTTTTTTTTTAAAAGCAGAAGCCGGCATACGAGATGGAATCTCGAGACTGGAGTTCAGACGTGTGCTCTCCCGATCCCCGTCCCCCAGAAAGCGAAAAACCCGCCATAGGCGGGTTCTTCTAAATAGGGCGACCGGACTCGGACAACCGGCGCTGGCGCCGCGTTGAACAGCGCTTTAGCGCTGGCCCGCAGGGTGAGGCCCTTGGCCGAATAATCGAACGCAGTTCGATGGAGAGTCCGTACCCCAGAAAGCGAAAAACCCGCCATAGGCGGGTTCTTCAAATATGGTGCCCGGACTCGGACAACCGGCGCTGGCGCCGCGTTGAACAGCGCTTTAGCGCTGGCCCGCAGGGTGAGGCCTTTGGCCGAATAATCGAACGTAGTTCGATGGAGAGTCCGTACCCCAGAAAGCGAAAAACCCGCCATAGGCGGGTTCTTCTAAATAGGGCGACCGGACTCGGACAACCGGCGCTGGCGCCGTGTTGAACAGCGCTTTAGCGCTGGCCCGCAGGGTGAGGCCCTTGGCCGAATAATCGAATGCAGTTCGATGGAGAGTCCAGTCCCTGAAAAGCAAAAACCCAGCCATAGGCTGGGTTCTCTAAATATGGTGCCCGGACTCGGAATCGAACCAAGGACACGGGGATTTTCAATCCTCTCTTCGCTAGTAAGTTGAATTATCGCAGTGTGAAATTAGTTTCTGCATCGAATTTGTACTCATCGAATACTTTATTCGAGTGTACACATGGAAAATATCGTCACAAAAGCCACTACTGTTTATAACAGTACTAAGTCTCAAATTGTGCCTATGGTTTCAACCAAAGGCGGCGAGGGTAAATCCACTCAAAGTGCCAACCTTGCCGGCTTCCTTGCTGATGCAGGTAAAAAGACTCTCCTCATAGATGGTGACCACTCCCAACCCACCGCAAGCAGCATTTTCTCCCTGGAATATGAAGCCCCCAACGGTTTGTATGAACTGTTGATGAAGACTGTCGACCTCAATCACCCCGAACAAATCATCTCTCGTTCTGTTATCCCTAATCTCGATGTTATCGTTTCCAACGATCCCCACGACCGTTTATCTTCTGCCATGTTGCATGCCCCTGATGGTCGTATGCGGCTGAAGAATGTTCTGCAGCACCCTTTGTTCAACGAGTACGACGTCATCATCATTGACTCCAAAGGCGCGGCGTCTGTGATGCTCGAACTGATTCTGGTTGCCAGTACGGAGTTCGCTGTCGGTGTTATCAAGCCTATATTGCCAGATACGCGTGAGTTTCTGCGTGGCACATTGGGGTTGATGGAGGGGTTATTGCCGCTGACCAGCTACGGCATTGCGTTACCACGTATCCGTATTCTGACGAACTGCATGGAGTACACGAATCTGGATTGGCAGACTCTGAATAGTCTGCGCGGCATTATCGCAAACGGGCAGTATCTGTGTGCAGATACCTTCGACGTCTCCCTTCTCGACACCATCATCCCCAAGCTTGAAATTTACAAAATGGGGCATGCTTCCGGTCAACCTGTTCATCGTCTCGAAAGAACCACCACTCGTACATCAACGCTCGCTGCTGCTGACACTATGTATGAGCTGGCCTGCGAGTTGTTCCCTCACTGGATTGCCGACTTCGACGTTTTGCACCAGGAGGCAAATCAATGAATATTGAACAGCTAGTGACCTTTCTTAATGAACAGCGCGAGTTAGCCGCACCTGCACCCTGGCAGGTTCTTGAACTCTATAGCGATGGCGTCACTGTCGTGGATATCAACGGCTTCGAGCATGTGGAAATCCCTAATGTCGCGATTGTTCCAGACTGGGAAAAACTTGGGCTAGAGCACTGGTCGGATAACGGTGGGAGCCGTGATGTGAGTCTTGAGGAGCAACGGGCTAATGGTTATCTGATCGCTGCAGCACCACATCTCCTGGCTTACGTCAATGTGCTTAACAGTAATTTGGAAACCACGGAGAATGCGCTGCGTCGCATGCTGAAAATGCATGCGTTGATGATGGCAAAAACCAATCATGCTGCCAGCATCTATGATGCTGAATGTCTTCACGAAATGGCCGAGGCCCCGTATGAGGCCGCCGCGGTACTTGAGCACATCTGTGGCGCCGATGCCGAGAATACCCACCTAAAAGAGGCAACTTGCGTAGGGTGCGGTTGTACAGATGGCCATGCTTGCCTGGATAAAAACAACAAGTCATGCAGTTGGCTTAAGGTCAATCGTGAAACCGGGATGGGGGTATGTTCATGCTGTCCGACTTTTCTTAAGCACCCGTTAACAACTGACGGTGAAGGATCGGAGGTGCGTCATGACTGATATGCATATTCCTTATTCTTCGGATGCCGAGCAGGCTGTTCTCGGCGGCTTGATGCTGGATAACGAGCGGTGGGATGACATTCTGCCATTAGTTGGAGATCGTGATTTTTATCTGGCGGTACATCGTCGCATTTTCCAGGCCATGGCTCGCCTAATGGCTGTTCAGCAGCCGATTGATCTGATTACGCTCCACGAATCACTGGAAAAAAATGGTGAACTCGAACAGGTAGGCGGTTTTGCCTATCTGGCGGAGTTGTCTAAAAACACACCGAGTGCAGCCAATATTGTCGCCTATGCCGGGATTGTTGCTGAACGCAGTCGACTGCGTAGCCTGTTGCAGCTCGGGCGTGAATTGAGCGCTAATGCTGCCAATCCCCGTGCAGACTCTGCCGCCCTGACCGAAAGGGCTGAACAGCAATTGTTCCAGCTCTCTGAGCAAACCCACTCACAGCAGAATGTCAGCCTGACCGATGGGCTGAATGCTGTCGTGACCTATCTGGAGACGGTGAATGGCGGTAATGGTATCACCGGCACCCCGACCGGCTTCTCAGAGCTTGATGTGATGACGTGTGGTTTGCAGCCGGGAGATTTGGTTTTGCTTGCCGCACGGCCGTCGATGGGTAAAACCGCCTTTGCATTGAGCGCTTACACCGGCGCGCTTCGAGGCACGGAGAAACCTGCATTCTTCTTTAGCCTGGAAATGCCGCGCGAGCAGTTGCTCCAACGCCTGATTGCTGTTGACGGGCGGGTTGAACTTTCAAGGTTGCGCAGCGGCCAGTTGGATGATGAAGATTGGGCGCGTATTTCCAAAGCGTTGGAGCGGTTGTTACCATTGGAAGACCGTCTGATTATTGACGATGAATCGTTTTTGACCCCCGCACTGCTGCGCTCCAGGGCACGGCGTTACACCCGGTTGTACGGTAAGCCGGGTTTAATCATGGTCGATTATCTGCAGCTGATGCGATGCCCAGGGCAGGAAAATCGCACCCAGGAAATTTCAGAAATTTCCCGCAGTCTGAAAGCGCTGGCCAAAGAACTTGATTGTCCCGTCGTCGCGCTGTCTCAGCTGAACCGTCAGCTGGAGAGCCGTGCTGACAAACGTCCCTTTAATGGTGACCTGCGAGACTCCGGTGCGCTGGAGCAGGATGCTGATGTGATCGCCTTCATCTACCGGGACGAGGTCTATTACGCTGACTCTGATGATGCCGGCACGGCAGAAATTATCATTGGTAAACAGCGGCAGGGCGCAACGGGTACCGTTCGCGTCAAGTTTGAAGGGCAATTCACCGCTTTCAGCAACCTCCACGATAGTCTGTATGATCAATATTCGGGGAGGGCGTAATCATGGCGCGTCCTAAAACCAAGATCCTCGATCTGAACAGTGCTTTGCTCCAGCAGGGCAAGACTGCAGCAGGCACGCAACCTTTGGCCCCTGTGGCGGCGGAGACCCCCGTCAGTGAAATGCCATTGGTGCTGACACTGGATGAAGTGAACCCGAACCCGGATAACCCGCGCACAACCCGCAACCCCAAATATGATGATATTAAAGCGTCAATTCGGGCGCGCGGTTTGGACACGGTGCCAAAAGTAACTCGTGATCCGGAGCGTCCAGAGCTGGGGTACTTTTTCAGTGATGGAGGCAATACGCGTTATGCCATTCTTTCCGAGCTCTGGCAGGAAACGGGAGAAGAGCGATTTTATCGCTTCCCTTGTGTGTTCAAACCCTGGCCAGGTCGGCTGTCCTGTGTCATTGGTCATTTGGCTGAAAATGAAGTGCGTGGAGATCTGACGTTTATCGAAAAAGCGTTTGGGATCAAGCAGGCACGTACTCTTTTTGAAGAGCAATTGGGTAAAACTGTCTCTTTACGTGAGCTTTCAACGCTGTTGGGGGAGTCTGGCTATCCAGTCCATAGTTCAAACATTAGTCGGATGGAGGACACCGTCCAGTATCTGCACCCTTATATGCCAGCACTTCTTGAGTCAGGTTTGGGGCGCCCTCAGATTCAGCATTTACTTGCATTGCGTGCTCATGCCGAAAAGACCTGGCTGGATTTTGTAATAGAGGGGGGATCTCAAGAGGCATTTAAGTCGGTATTCGGTAGGGTATGTTCTCAATTTAATGATCCTGAATTGTATTCACTGGATATGTTCCGTGATGAGTTGATCGGTGCCCTCATTAACGCGTTGCCACATCCGTTGCTCAATTATGACCGCTGGCTACTGGAGCTCGATCCCAAAGAGCAAAACCGGCGTAAGCACCTCGGTGAGCCTGAGCCGGCATTAACGCCTGAGCTGTCAGGCAAGGGCAATACTGTCGAGTTGGCGCCAGCACTGCAGCAGGAAAATACCGACGGACCGACGGCACCTGAAGTGCAGGGGGAGGGCTCTTCTTTGGTACTGGACAGCGCGTTGCCTGGGTCAACGGGTGATGCCGATGATGAATCACAGAACGCTCAGGAAGAGGAAACGCCTGCAACTCAAACTGAACGCCGTGTTGAAACTCAGCCAGATTTATACGGTGCGCCTTCTGTGTTGTCGGGTGACGTTGAAACGGTTTTAGACGGTGAGAATACCACCGTCCCCCTGCCTGACACTCATGAGTCGACAGCCCTTCACAGCAATACCGGGACACAGCCAAATCAGGGTGTAACCCCTGTTGCAGAGGTGCCTTTTGCCGAGGTAGGACTTGAGCCAGTCTCCTCCATTTGGGCTATTTCTGCCCTGCAGGATGATATCGAGCACCTGCAGGTGATCACCTTCCGATTGGCATTCGAACTGGCCGAAGTGGCGGGCTGCGAGGCTGAAATCAAAGCTGATAAAGCCGACTTGCAGGCTGCCGGCTACGCATTGACTGCCGAACGTCCCTCTCGCTTCACCGCGTTACTCCTGACCCTTGCCGGCAACAACCCGGACGGCGCCTCATCCAGCTCGCTCAATGAAGCCCTCATCGGGTCGGAAAATGCTGCTGACTGGCCGTTGCTTGACGATATTCATGCCGTGAAATTGATGCGCCTTATTCGCGTCTTACGCCGTCTGCGTGAACTGCAGCGTGATTTATCTGCAACAGAGGAGACAGCCTGATGAGCCATTCACAACGACAGGTGCGCCTGGTGAAACTGGTGCGCAAACTGCTTGAGCTGGCCCGTAGCAACAGTAATGCGCATGAGGCTGGGCTGGCGTTAGCACGGGCGCAAAAGCTGATGGAGAAATACGGCATCAGCGAGCTGGACGCCAGCCTGTCTTCTATCCAGACGGCACCGAGCCAGGGAGCACCTTCCGAAGCGAAACAAAAATTACCTGAATGGATGTCCGGGCTGGCGTGGGCGATTGCCCGTGCCTTTGGATGCAGTTTGTATTTTTCCTGGCGGGATACCGCGTCTGGCCCGCGCCGCAACGTGACGTTCTACGGTTTTAGTGAGCGGCCGGCCGTTGCGGCTTATGCGTTCGATGTTCTGAGCCGGCAGTTGAAAGATGCGACTGCAGACTATCTGAAAACCCAGAATAAGCGCCTGAAAATGAGCACGCGGCGTGCCCGAGCTGAGCAGTTTCGTGCCGGCTGGGTTGCCGGCGTTCGCAGAGTCATCACGACGTTTACCGTGACAGAACAGGAATGCGAGCTGATGGGAGCCTGGCTGGAAAGTCAAAAGATGGGGGAGCTGCAAACGCGCGCCCCGAAAACCTGCCGCGGTGATGATATTGCCCGTTTACGTGGATTCGAGGCAGGCCAGAACGCCCGTTTACACCAGGGTGTTCAGGGGGCTGTGACCACTGGCATTGGTTATCAGGGAGGACGCAATTCATGAACCTTTATCTATTCCTTATCACAATGCTGTCCTTCATTTTTTGGTTCCTGTTTATGCGCGACGTTCCTGATCCCAGAACGTGGTTTAAGGACAAGGGCAAAAACTTCATTTCAGCGTTGCCATTCCTGTTCGTTTCCATGGTGTTGCTGGCATGCTTGTTTGCTGTTTTTTCGAGATATTTTTCCAAAATTCAGGGGGGGGCACTATGAGTAATAGCTTGTCTCAGGCGACGAACAGCCTGCTCACTCAGCTCGTGATGGAACTTAAATCAGGCTATATCCGCCGCTGTGAATCTCTGGGGCTGACCACGGAGGAGATGCAACTGCTGCACGGTTTGACCATTGAAGATCTGCATTACCTCATGAACAGCTCGGTATCGGTGCTGACCTTCCAAATCCATCACGAGAATTTTTCTCTGATGCTGCAACATGCGCGCCGTGAGCAGCAACGTATGCAGCGGATTGATCGTGCACTGGCGTTGGGGGGCTCTATCGAAATGATGCAGCACTATTTTGGCCTCTCGACCGTTGAAGTTGCAGCCCGCCGACGCATGACCGGTATCAACATTCGCCAGGGGCGCTGTGCAGCGCTCAGCGACGACGAGAACGCGGCATTGTGGCGCCAGTGGCAAAAAGCCGACATCGATGACGCCTCCAGTGCCGATGGACTGGACGTCATGATGCTGGCCGCCGAACAGATGGATGTTTCTCTGACGGCTGTCTGGCACGCCGTCCGCAGCTTCGATGCCCCTCAGACGGCAACGGCCAGAAAAGCCATTCAGGCGGTGCGTACGCCACGCGCTACGCCGGGAGGAAATACAAGGAGGCTGGCATGAAGCCCGTGATGTTAATGCCGGGGTTGCAGGTCCCCCGTTCGGCGCCACCATCCTGCCAGAGAAAGGCGAAGGAGCAGGTCAGGCGTTTCCGCCGCGGGGAACGTAACTACAAGCACCTTCATGTTAAAGGCAAGCACGCCCCCGGGCGTGCCTGGATGAAGATTGATATCGGTACCAGCTGGCGACTGCTCAGCCGAAACAGTGGTGATGACTGGGAGCTGTTGACCCATGAACGCTACAACAACGAACTGTGGAAGTGATGACATTCACCCTGTACCTGATGTCGGGTACAGGCCTGAGTGCCGTTAGGCCAACAACCGCTTGATGCCTTCGCCCTGTGGGCGGGGGCAGCGTAAAAGGATACGCAAAATCGATGAGCATAAACAACACACCTGATGACAGCCTGATCACCTTTACGCTCGAACAAATGAATGCCCGCCTGGCGGAACGAATAGGCGCGGAAAAGCACGCGGGGAGTCCCGATGTCACGAATCTGCGTAGCGGTCTGCTGTACATGGGCAATGTGCATGATTCCATCCCCCGCCGGTTGCTCCTGGACACTCGTCTGTCACCGCTGGATAAAACTGCGTGGATAATGATCCGCCTGTACGCACAACAGAACCAGGGTGCCGTGTTCCCGACCTATGACGAACTGCAACTGCAGCTCGCCTCGCCGTTTAACGGTAAGGCATCTCGCGAGACCGTCAGCCGCGTGCTGTTGATGTTACGCCTGACCGGCTGGCTCAGTTTGTGCCGGCGTGTGCGTGACGGCCAGGGGCGGGTGAGGGGGAATATCTATGCCCAACACGATGAACCACTCTCGGCCCGTGATGCGGAGACACTGGATCCGACCTGGCTGGATACGGTCGCCATGGGCTGCGCGCATAAAAACCGCACCGTCAGCCAGACGGCCTGGTCGGTACTGTCCGATATTCAACATGATCCGACAATGCGTCATCAGCATTCCCAAATGGCGGCCATTGCTGAACGACTGGGCTCACCACAAACCCCGCAACAGATGGCCGCCAGAGTGTCTCAACGACAGGAGAATTCCCCCAGTTCGGACGGCGAACTCAGTAAAAAATCCCCGGGTTCGGATACCGAACTCAGTGTAAAACAGGAAGGCAAAACACCGAGTTCGCTTTCCGAACTCATTCTGGAATCAATTACTTACGGTGCATCAACGAAACCGAACTGTAACGTACGTTCTTTCACACAGAGTGTGAATAAAACAACGTACGTACCTGAGTTGCCGGCCGAACTGCAGAACATCATTGCGACGGATGATCAGCGGCAGATTGGCGAGCAGCTTAAGGCATTGCCTGCAGAGGTTGCCCGTCAGGTGCTGGAGAGTCTTGAGCAGGCAATGGCCAAAGGCACCCTGAATAATCCCACTGGCTGGCTACTGGCGGTCATCAAGCGCGCCAGAAACGGTGAATTGTATGCGAGTGCCAAATCCCCAGAACCTGCCAGGCCTGTAACACGACGCCAAATACCTTGCTCTGCGGCGCCAGCAAAACCAGCAGGTCCCGTCCGCCAACATCTGGCGTCGCGGGAGCATGTAAGTGGCGTTGTGGCCAAATTGCGCCAGCAAATGATAAGGGCAAAAAAATGAGTCGTGAGTGCAGATAATCAATTTGTTCAAAAATAGACCACTACTGCCACTGGTAGTGGTGGTTGAAAAGTCACCACTGTTGACAGTGTCAACAGTGAATGTGTATTCCGATGATTTCGATCAGTGATTCCGGCGATTCCGAAGAATGGTCAAAATTGTATTAGACGTCAAGTACATTGGCCGCGCATTGACTCAGCATTTTTGTTACCAAACGCGCACTGTTGCCTCACCAAAATTGTTACTTTGGCTGAGTGATAAATAATCAGTCAGAGGTGCACCTATGAGCAATGCATTGTTGCCTATGGATA
>NZ_CAJCKE010000051.1:0-6816 GCF_903970925.1 Serratia sp. ME47
TGTTGGGTTCGTTCTTCCAGGGCATTTTCATAACCTCCCCCTTCCGGGGCTCTTTCCCGGCTTCGGGTTATGGGTAGGGTTCAGCCACCAGCCGTAAACGCTGCCGGTAAGAGGGTGCCGTGTGTCGTCCGTTGGCTGGGGCTGAAATGCAAAAAGCCCCAGCGGTTAGGCCGGGGCTCGTAGATTCTTGTTGTTGCTTGTGGTGAATTTAGAAAAAAAGAAACCCGCCATTTGGCGGGTTACAAAAAGTGCCTGCGAAAAGCTTAAGCTACTGCTTTTCTGCTACGAGGACGGCCCTGTTGTTCGCTGCACTGAGCTTTGTGCTCAAAAGCGTTCGGGGCAGCCTTCATTAGAATTTCAACAGCAGCGCCCATTCTCGCAAATGCGCTTTTTGTGTCGAACTTAACTTCAGTCTTGGCTACTTTTTGCTCTTTCATATAAACCCCTTATGAGTCCCAACATGGTTCTCATTAAGAAACATTCTAGCATCTCTGCTAAAAACTCCCAACCTCGCAACTTCATCTACAGCTGCATTTTCAGTAGTTCTCTACTGTCGGGAGGCTCATCCTATCATTTTGAAGATTTGCGTCTACTGTTTTCGTGCTAAAAATTTAGACACCTTCGTAGAATTTTTCAAAAGCTCTTTCAAGAGTGACAACGTCTGCAACCATGATGTAGCCGCACTCTGTCATGACAAACCCAAAGCTAGTGTAGTATTCAATGAGTTCTCGCACTGGCTCCACGATTTGAACACTGACGGCTTCCACTGCCATGCAGAACAGATACGCCGCCATCAAAGTAAGGAGCACCATTCGACCTTTCAATGGGTGTTCCTTATCGTCCCTGTTAAAGCGCTCTATCATGTGAATTCGGAAAACTCTGTCTGTTATCCCATAAACACTCAAGCTCACACCTGACGGAACCGCTTCAACAGCATCTTTGACCAGCTTCACGCAAAACTCAAAATGGTTAGGGTCGTTTCCGTAATCACACAACCCCACATCCCATTCTAACTCACCAAAACCACCAGTTAGAATTCGGTAGTCCTGATCTGAGATTGGCCCTACAGCTAACTTAAGCCGTTGAGAATCGATAATGAGTTGAAGATTGTTCCTTACAGATTGGCCGATCTCGTCCAAAGAAAGCATGCGGTGATCCATGTTCTTCAATAGTTACATGGGGTCATTTTACACCTTTTCAAACTAACAGCACTTGAAAAAACCCCGCCGAAGCGAGGTTTTAAAAGTTGATAAGCTACGTCACTGCGTAACCACTCTTATCACAATAGCCAGTAAAATTCGTAACGAAAAGCGGAAATTTACGCGACAGCCGAAATTTCCGATCTGCTTGTCCAAGCGTCCATCTCAAGCGTCGCCCCGGTCATAGCCAAACAGCCCTCTATAAAGCTTTCTGCCATCATCAGCTTTTGCCTTATGTTCCCTTCTGAAACCTTCCATCTACGGGCTATCTCCGATTTTGATACTCCGTATCGATAGTGCAGCATGATTACCCCAAGCTCTCTTTCGTCGCGTACCTTCTTCAATCTACCCACGGCGCCGTCAACAATCAGACCGTCATTGTCGCAACATGAAGGCTTACTCTTGCTCGTATTCGGCAGAAGCCCCTTAAATCCTGCTGCGATCGGAGAGTAGTCCACGCCGCTGTTGTCTTTCGCCCACTGGCCCCAACGCTCTAAAACTAGCTGGATGTCTCTCATGCTTTTTCTCCCACGGCTTCCTGAAGTTGCTGGCGAATTTTTTGCAATAGCTTGCTGGCTTGGCGATGAACTCTTTCTGATCGTTTGTCGGCGGTTGAGAGCAGCAAAAGCTGCTCATTCAGATTGGCTGTGTTCAGCAGCGCGTCGCAGACGTTCAGGTACTGCTGGCGTGTTATGGTCACCTCTTTCATGCGATCGCCCCGATGCCGATGGAGTAATCCAGGAACTGCGCCAGCAAATCGGTTTGGCTACCATGTTCCGCTTCCCATGCCGCTGGGTCGTCATGCAGTTTGCGGTGACATGTACGGCACAGCGGGATTGTCAGGTAGTCGCTGGGCTTCGTTCCCATCCCTCCCAGGCCGTGGCCGATGATATGGTGAGGGTCATCAGCACGGGCGCCGCAACCGCAGCAAGGACGACTCTTAACCCAGCGGGTATATTTGCTGTCCTCTACGCGCGTAAGCTTCGGCCGCAGCATAAAGGCCTTTTGTGGCGCCGGGTCTACGGTGAAGCACTTGACTGCCTGTTTGGAGATAATCGCAGTGGCCGCCGGCTGGCAATCCATGTCGGATTCTTTGCGGATGCCGGTGATCACCTTCGGTTCTGGCAAGTCGGTGACGGTGCGCGCGACATCATCGGGGATCAGGTCGAATACGCCGGACAGCATGGCCCACAGCATCAGCTCAGGGATTGTCAGCTGTCCCTCAGACTTCAGACGGTGTTTTGCCGTTGCCACTACCCAGCGCGCCGTGTTGCGAGCAGCGATTTTTTCAATCTTCGGTGATACACCCAGGCTTTGTTTGTAGCACTGCGGGCAGATGCGAACAGCTGAATGCCCTACCCGTTCAGTGTCCAGAATCGTCGCCGGCCGATCATGCTTGCTGTACTGGCATTTCGTGAACTGCGTCGCCCAGGCTTCAACCGCGTTAACTCCACCGCAGGCGTTCGTCACGCGCTCATGCTGGAAGAAATCTTGCAGGCGCGGGTCATTTGCGATTTCATGCTCCACCGCTGGCAGAATGCCTTCAGGCGAACTCTTGAACTCGTCCGGCAACGTGGTAACCATCACGCGGCCTGTCATGTACGGCGCCAGTTTTTCGTCTACCGGGATCAGGGCAATACCCAGATCACGCTGTACAGCTGCTTTGACTATCGCTCTCATGTCGGTTGTCCCTGTTTTTTGGCGCGAATGCGAGCCAGCAGCTCTTCACCTTTGCGCTGAAATTTGCCGTCTTTATCCATCAGCTCTGAAGGGGCTGCGATATGCTGCTTGTAGGCGATTTGTGGCGCGGGGGTTGGCACGCGCTCGCCCTTAGCCAGTCGTTTAGCCCAGCGATTGAGGTGCTGCTGAATTGACTTCCGGATCTCACTTTCTGTGTGGTTGTACTGGAGCATCTGGTGACGAACGTCGATCACAATCCAGTACATGACCGGAGCCGACCAGTTGAAATCTTCTGGGCGGACGTGACCGCGATTAGCGCTGTAGCGTTTGAACTCCTCCTCAACCTCATCAACCGATGGCAGGCCGGCATTCAAAGCTGCGCCCGTTTTGCACCAGCCAATGAACTTCCCACAGCTCGGCCAAAAATCGCTTTCCTGCTGTCGGGCCATACGCATTCCAGCTTGCAGTTGTTCCACCGAGGTGATCCCGTTCTCTGCGAATGCCAGGATCCACTGACGCTTTGCTGCAGCGACTTCTGCTGGCGTGCTCAACGCTGTCTGTTTTGCCGCAGGAAAGACTTGCATGAGGTTGGTGAACAGCAGATCAACCAATTTTTCCGCATTCCCATTGACTACCCGCGCCTGTGGCTCCGCTGGCATCATCCGCGCCAAGGCTCCACCATCGCGATTTTGAATGGCACTCATGAATTTATTCATAGCGTGTTACCCCAGGCTTCGGCAGTGTTCCAGTGTCCACCAGACGCGCCGGCAGGGTTGGCGCTAAGCTTCAGCGTCAGATCATCCCACTTCTCGCGCAGCTTTGACGGGCTCAGGATGTTCTTGCACCAGAATGGATCCCGGTTTGCCTTCGCGAACAGCTCACAGATCTGCTTGTGTGTGCGTCCGTCCTGAGAGCACATCAGGCGGATTTCGTTTGCCCAGTCTGCCCAGTTAGGTTCCTTCGGTCTGGCGACTTCCCCATCGCTTTCGGCGGCTTGCTCATACAGCTTCACGATGCGAGAGCGGATCCACTCCGCGCACTTCAGGTCTTCAGCACTACCCCAGATTTTTTTCTTGGCACTGAACACAGCAGCTTCAGGATGCCGAGATAAAAACTTCTCCTCGTCTGATTCGTCGGGTTGCGTAGCGACCTGACAAGAAGATTTATTGTCTTTAGGTTCTAGTGATAGGTTCTGGTGCCACGTGCTGCCACAGGGGGTGCCAGCAGGTGACACAGGGGCTGTGCTTTCTGACACCACACCTGTGCTTTCTCCTGACCCACCTGTGTTTTTTGACGGCACAGGGGCTGTGCTTTTTCCTGCCATAGGGGCTGTGTTTTCTGACGACACAGGGTTACCCAAGGTCAACTGGTAAATATTTGACGTGTTGCCCTTCCCATTGTTGCTACCAAGGCGGTTCTCTTTTGATAGCAACCCCATAGTTATCAATGCCGTGATATGTGCCTTTACCGCGCTCTTGCTGCACTCGCAATGATCGGCAATGTGTTGGTACGACGGCCAGCATTCGCCGTCATCGTTGGCGTTGTCAGCCATTTTGATGAGCACCAGCTTGCGCAGTGGGTTACCCACCTTAATTTTCATGGCCGTTGCCATCAGGATCATGCTCATACATCCACCCGCTTAAATTTCTCTTTGAACCTCTCAAGGGGCTGCATGCACTCATGCGGATAGCCCTCTCGCGTGAAAATGACCTGGCGCTCAACCCGATCCCAGCGGATGACGTGAACCTGCACGCCCCGCCAGTCCGTGTAATACCGATCGAGCTCAGTACTTTGCGAGCAGGACATTTTTCAACCCTTGACGAGATACCGACATATCGATAACAATCAGGCTGTTCATTGCAGAACTCCCAGTTAGAAAAGTGATTGCCGACCAGCTGCAACTGCTCGGCTTTCTTCTTGCCCCAGGCCATAAAGCCCCCTATTCCGTCTTTGGTTCCCGGATGTGCTCAAGCATCGCCATTAACCCACGCGCCAGCTCTGCGGTTTCCTCGCCCCTGAACGTCAGCATGGTTTCCGAACGCTTAAAGCCGGTAGCGGCCAGCAGCAGGCTCGCTTTCTCCACCAGCCCCCCTTTGCTCTGCCAGCGGCTCACCTGCGATTTATCAACGCCGATCGCGCTGGCCAGGCTTGTCACTCCGATAGCTGCAATGCGGCTCATGATGTCGCTCTGAATCGCCTGAGCTTCGTTGCGTGTTGTTGCGACTGATTCCATTTACAATTTCCGTTATGTTGAAATGTTGCTTTCACGAAGAAAGTTTGCGTTTTCCATACATCAGCCAATGGGCTGTGCATTTAAGGGCTGAAGAAATCTCCAGTAAGTTTCTGGGCCTCTTCGTTTCCCCAGCCTCGAGTTGCTGGTATGACTGCTGAGTAATCCCAGCTAGCTCTGCAACTTCGGCTTGTGTAAGACCAAGCTCGATCCGTCGAGCCTTTGCCCGATGCGAAAGTGTGTTACCTGTATTCATTGCGCTCTCCTACAGTTTTATCTGTATTGTTCTACAGGCAAGCCTGTTTGTCAAATACAGTATTTACTGTGAAGATTTGCGCTGTTCATTAATGGCGGAGAGGGGTTATGAGCCTTGCAGAAAGGGTACGAACTAGGCGCGAAGCGCTTGGTATTACTCAAACAGAACTTGCTGATCTGGTTGGTATTCGGCAACAGTCAATTGCAAGCATTGAAAATGGTGAGACAAAAAACCCGAGAAAAATATTTGAACTGTCTCAAGCTCTTAAGTGCTCAATGCAGTGGCTAAAAACCGGTGTCCAAGAGTCGAATGCGACGCCTTTGGACGGTATTTCACTCTGGACAGACGATGAAGAAGAAGATGAAGATGATGTCTACCTGCCTTTCTTCAAAGAGGCTCAGTTAGCTGCGGGGAATGGTAGAGTGGTAGAGCTTGACTGCGAGGGTAGAAAGCTAAAGTTCTCACTCCGTAGCTTAAAAAAACTTGGAGTAAAGCCCGAAGAAGCGGCTTGTATGTCGGTCTGGGGTAACAGCATGGAGCCCGTTCTCCCTGATGGAGCTACAGTCGCCATCAATACTGGTAACAGGGAGATAAAAGACGGAAAGATCTATGCATTGGATCATGACGGTATGGCGCGGGTGAAGATTTTGTATCGCCTCCCTGGTGGAGTGCGTCTACGGTCATTCAACACTGATGAGTACCCCGATGAAATATATATGGGTGACGATAGCAACAAAATCAGGGTAGTTGGCGCAGTGTTCTGGTATGGCGTCACAATAAGTTAATCCCTCTCAAATTCAAGACCTCGCTTCGGCGAGGTTTTTTTTCGCCTAAATTTCAAACTTTAATCTTTTCCAAATCATTGGATTACATCATGACCTGTAATTTTTACAGTTTTTCCTGTTTACTAAATACAGTTTTGCCTGTACATTTTAATCCATCGACAGCAACAACGTCACCGGCAGGAAGCCACACAGGTAAGACGCCCAGGGGTGAGCGACGCAATCACTCCCCGGCCCCGAGAGGGATCGACCGGTAACGTTCTTTAGGGAGAAAGACTTTTAACCCCGCTTGCTCTTATCAGCTTCGGCTATGACGGGTGCAAGGGGACATAAGCGCGGGAGCCTGACCCAGCAACGTGAACAGGCAAACAACTGGAGGGCTGGAAAATGTAACGGTTACGGAGTGCTTTTACCCTGCCGCTGCCAGTGTGGGGCGGTAGGCATAAAACCACTGAGGAGCTGCACGATGAAAGCAATCAATGAGCACGTTGGCTGGGGTACTGATGGTCACGGCCTGAAGGTTCTGTTCTGCAACAAATGCCGCGAGGTTTTCTACCGCACACCGGATGCAGGCAAAGCAATCCAGGCTCAGCGCGTATTCAGCAAAAAGCACCAGTGCGCCAACTAACAGCAGAGGGTTACATGATGAAGGTAAAAATCACAACGACC
>NZ_CAJCKE010000052.1:0-6522 GCF_903970925.1 Serratia sp. ME47
GGTCGTTGTGATTTTTACCTTCATCATGTAACCCTCTGCTGTTAGTTGGCGCACTGGTGCTTTTTGCTGAATACGCGCTGAGCCTGGATTGCTTTGCCTGCATCCGGTGTGCGGTAGAAAACCTCCCGGCATTTGTTGCAGAACAGAACCTTCAGGCCGTGACCATCAGTACCCCAGCCAACGTGCTCATTGATTGCCTTCATCGTGTAGCTCCTCAGTGGTTTTATGCCTACCACCCCACACTGGCAGCGGCAGGGTAAATCAACTCTTTCCCTAAAGAACTTTGCCGGTCGATCCCTCTCGGGGCCGGGGAGTGATTGCATCGCTCACCCCTGGGCGTCTTACCTGTGTGGCTTCCTGCCGGTGACGTTGTTGCTGTCGATGGATTTAATTTATGCGTATAACGCAAATGCGTCAAGCGCAAAAATAAGCGTGAATTTATATTCTTACGCATATGATTGAAATTTCTGGTTAAAAAATTTGCGTGGGGGAGTGGGTTTTAGGCACAAAAAAACCGGCCTGAGCCGGTTTGATTGCTTATATGTGGTTTACCAAGTGGATGAAGACCAGAAAACCCGACCAAGAACAACTAGTTGTTCTTTTCTTTGTTGGAGGGTAAGAACTTCATCTTTAAACTCTTCTCGGTTCATTGAGCGGATCACGACACCGCCGTCTGGCTGCTCAATAAGATATTTTACTCTAAGCAGATCGCCATGACGGATGCCATAGGCCTTACCATCCCGGATGCGCGTATCGTCGGTGTTAATGCCTACTACATCACCGTCGGACAATCTCGGCTCCATACTGTTGCCGATCACCCGGACAAGTTTGGCCGCAGAAATAGACACTCCCAACTTGTGTAGATAGTAACGCCGGAAAATTAAGGCAAACTCTTCTTTTTCAACAATTTCGACACTGCCATCGCCTGCAGAAAAATGAACGTCAATTAGTGGGATTTCCACAAACTCCTCGCTGTCCTGAGCTCCATCCTCCCACACTGAGGCTTTAAGCCTGGTTGGCTGAGCATCAGACTCAGGAGATAAGTTTTCGAAAGGCAAATCAGGCCTGAAAAGGTCGCTAACAGGTCGTTCAAAGAAGTCAGCAATCTTTCTGATCATCTCGTCACTATAACCCTGCTTAGCCCGCTCCAGGCGAGAGATGTTCCCTACGTCGCTATCAACAGCATTCGCAAGGTCAGCAAGATTTAGCCCCTTCTTAACGCGAAGGTGCCGGATGTTACGACCTACAGTAGGGTCGATTTCTTTAGGTAGCTTCTTTTCGGTTTCCATGCCGTCATTTTTCCATTCATGTGCGTCACACGCAAAGCGTATTGCGCAAAAATGAAATGCGCATTAATATGCGTGTAGCGCAATTAAAAGGGGCCGCTATGCAAACACCACTTAGAAATATGCGTGTAAAGAAAGAGCTCAAGATCACTGACGTAGCCCATGCGGTCAATTGTGACCCTGGATACCTGAGCCGTGTAGAACGTGGCGTGCATACAGCATCGCCTGAGTTGGCTGAAAAGCTATCTCGATTCTACTCCGGTGAGATCACCGAGCTGCAAATTCTTTACCCAAAACGTTATGCGCGAGCCAGCGAAAGCCAGCCGCCAATCATCAATCAATCACTGTAAGACAACGGAAATTGTAAATGGAATCAGTCGCAACAACACGCAACGAAGCTCAGGCGATTCAGAGCGACATCATGAGCCGCATTGCAGCAATCGGAGTGACAAGCCTGGCCGGCGCGATCGGCGTTGATAAATCGCAGGTGAGCCGCTGGCAGAGCAAAGGGGGGCTGGTGGAGAAAGCGAGCCTGCTGCTGGCTGCTACCGGCTTTAAGCGTTCGGAAACCATGCTGACGTTCAGGGGCGAGGAAGTCGCTGATCTGGCGCGCGGGCTAATGGCGATGCTTGAGCATATCCGGGAACCAAAGACGGAATAGGGGGCTTTATGGCCTGGGACACGTTTGTTTACGACAACATCAAGAAGCAGCTGGTGAAAGAGGCATTCAGCGAAGCGCTAGCTCAGGGGGGGGCATCACACGGAGCCGACCTTTACCGGCGGAAGTCGCAGGCGAGCAGGAAGGGGATGATTTATGACGACTGTCTCACGCTTGCGCGCCAGTACGTACTTGCGAGCTGCACCAAGGAAGAGAAGCCGGAATCAGGGAAGAAGAAAAGCCGAACAGCTGCAACTGCTCGGCCATCACTTTTCTAAAACCTAACCTGAGAGGTCGATTCATTATGGCAAACGTAGCGATCGGTGGCAACAGCCCGAAAATGACGAGCCGTGAAATTGCCGAGCTAACTGGCAAGCAACACGGCCACGTCATGCGCGACATAGAAATCATGCTGGAACAACTGGGCGAAGGCCTGGATGGGTATATCCAGATTTGGAGACACCCCCAGAACGGCCAGCAATACCGGGAATACGCGCTCGACAGGGAGCATACCGAATGTTTGGTGACCGGGTACAGCGCCAGCCTCCGCATGCGGGTGATCAAGCGCCTGCACGAACTGGAAGAGCAAAACTCCCCAGTACCGCAGACGCTGCCTGAAGCTCTGCGCCTGGCAGCAGATATGGCCGAACAGAAGGCAATGCTGGAGCAGAAGGTTCAGGCCGACGCACCGAAGGTGGCCTTTGTTGATCACTACGTAGATGCATCAGGTTCAAAAAGCCTGCGCGCCACGGCCAAGGTTTTGAACATGCCAGAGAAAGCGATGATTGACGCGCTGATCCGCGACAAGGTTTTGTTCCGCCAGTCCGGGAATCTGCTTCCCCATGCACTACGCCAGCGGGATGGGTTATTCACCGTCAAAACTGGCACGTCTGATTTTGGTCACGCCTTCACGCAAACCAGGGTAACGCCGCGTGGCATCCAGTGGATTGCTGAGCGTTACGCCTCTGAGCTGATGGCGAGCTAACCATGAGCCAATCAACCCCGCTGGATAGGAAGTATGTCGATGACCACGGCAACCCCGTGAAGGTTATCCGGTGGGAACGTGTAGAGCGTCAGGTGATTTTTATGAGAGAGGGCTATCCGCATGAGTGCATGCAACCTCTTGAAAGATTTAAAGAGAAATTTAAGCGAGTGGACATATGAGCGCCTTAATGCAGCTTCTTGATCGGCCTATAGCTTACCAGCCGTCTTTCGTCGGCCTGGGGGTTGGGGTGACCGGCGCTGTTCTGCTGTCGCAGTTGGTTTACTGGCATAACCGAATGGATGCCGGCTGGTTCTACAAAACCCAGAAAGAGATCCGCGATGAAACAGGCCTTACGCGTGAGGAACAGGAAACGGCACGCCGTCGCCTTATCTCCGCCGGGGTACTTGAAGAGGATCGCCGTGGTGTACCAGCAAAGCTCTATTTTCGGGTTAAAGCCGATGCTCTTGAGTTGCTTCTTCTGAAGAAAATCAAAGAGAAAACCCAGAATGCGGGAAACCCTCATTCCAGTATGCGGGAATCCCGCATTCAAGAGTGCGGTAATGCCGCAGACAAGAATGCGGAAAACCCTCAGACAAGTTTGCGGGAAAGCAGCGCGCCAGATTGCGGGAATCCCGCAGACATTCATACAGGAGATTACACAGAGATTACTTCAGAGACTACAGCAGAGAAAAAACCTGTACGTCTGCCGGCTTCGCCAACAGACCAGCCGCAAGAGGATTCTTTGAAAATCGATTACGACGAAGTGCTTCGCATCTTCCGCACCACGCTGCCAGAACTGCCTGACGTCTTGAAGATGACCGATGGTCGCCGCAAGGCACTGCGCAAGCTCTGGAAGGACTACGAGATGGACATGGAGCGCTGGGGCGCTTACCTGCGGTACATCTCGAAGAAATGCCGCTGGATGTTGGAAGACCGCCCAGACACGAACAGCGGCAAGACCTGGCGCAAAAAGGACTTTGACTACCTGATCACTGAGAAATGCTACCTGAAGGTCAAGGAAGAGCGGGCTGATGACCTCCCGAAAGTACAGCGCCAGGATAGCGCCGCCCGCGAAGAGGCCTATGTCCGTCTGGTATCCCAGCGCCAGCAGCCACGGAACGAGGTTGAGAAGCTTGCGAAGGAGATGGCCGGATCCCTTGGTCGCATGACTGATTACGACGCCCGCCGAGCATGGACGGGGATTTGGGCTCAGGCAGTAGCCAAGGCCAGCGAGAACGATTTAGCGAGGATTGCCTGATGAGAGCGATAGTCAAAGCATCGGTACAGCATGATCTGGGTATTGCCCTGATCCCGGTAGACGAAAAGCTGGTGCCGTACATGACAGGACGCGTGATGGTTTCCACGTTGCCGGACGAGTTCAAGAGCTCGCCTGAAGGCATTCTGCCAGCGGTGGAGCATGAGATCGCTAATGACCCGCGCCTACAGGATTTCTTCAAGCATGAGCGCGTCACAAACGCCTGCGGTGGGGTTAACGCGATTGAAGCCTGGGCGACGCAGTTCACGAAATGCCAGTACAGCAAGCACGATCGGCCTTCGACGATTTTGGACACGGAGCGCGTCGGGCATTCAGCCGTACGCATCTGCCCGCAGTGCTACAAACAAAGCCTGGGTGTATCACCGAAGATTGAAAAAATCGCTGCACGCAACACGGCGCGCTGGGTGGTGGCAACGGCCAAACATCGCCTGAAGTCTGAGGGGCAACTGACAATCCCAGAGCTGATGCTGTGGGCCATGCTGTCCGGCGTATTCGACCTGATCCCCGATGACGTCGCGCGCACCGTCACCGACTTACCGGAGCCAAAGGTGATCACAGGCACCCGCAAGGAGTCCGAGATGGACTGCACGCCGGCGGCCACTGCGATTATTTCCAAGGAGGTAGCTAAGTGCTTCACCGTAGACCCGGCGCCACAAAAGGCCTTTATGCTGCGGCCGAAGCTTACGCGCGTAGAGGATAGCAAATATACGCGCTGGGTTAAGAGTCGTCCTTGCTGCGGTTGCGGCGCCCGCGCTGATGACCCTCA
Source organism: Serratia sp. ME47 (assembly GCF_903970925.1). Taxonomy (NCBI): domain Bacteria; kingdom Pseudomonadati; phylum Pseudomonadota; class Gammaproteobacteria; order Enterobacterales; family Yersiniaceae; genus Serratia; species Serratia sp. ME47. Next base: position 4,972 of record NZ_CAJCKE010000052.1, read on the forward strand.
CCATATCATTGGCCACGGTCTTGGAGGGATGGGAACGAAGCCCAGCGATTACCTGACAATCCCGCTCTGCCGTACATGTCACCGCAAACTGCATGACGACCCAGCGGCATGGGAAGCGGAACATGGTAGCCAAACCGATTTGCTGGCGCAGTTCCTGGATTACTCCATTGGCATCGGGGCGATCGCATGAAAACGTACCCGATCACGCCAATACCCAAGCCACGAATGACACAAAAAGATCGGTGGGCCAAGCGCCCGCCAGTTCTCCGCTACCGGGCATTCTGTGATGAGGTGAAATTGAATCGAATCTCGCTGCCTGAGAGCGGCTATCACGTGACGTTTGTTTTACCCATGCCAGATGACTGGAGCAAGAAGAAACGCGCTGAGATGGCCGGAAAACCGCATCAGCAGAAGCCGGACAAGGACAATCTGGAGAAGGCGTTGCTGGATGCCATTTTTGAAGACGACTGCCGCATTTGGGACGGTCGAGTAACAAAGATTTGGGGTGAAGTAGGCCAAATAATTATAGGGGAAATAGCATGAGAATAGAGCACGCACTTTTAGCCAGCAGCCCAAAGTCTCCGTCCGTTATGGGCATGGCACCAGATACCAAGCCACAGTCAAATGTGCTCGTCGATGAGGATGGTGTTACCCATGGTCGGCGAGTCGTTCGCGCTTCTCAATGCCGAGGAGGTGGGAAGGGAGGGTATACGGATGTGATGGTTGCTCTTGGAATCACCCAGTCGAGAGAGGCGCAAGGGCTTAGCCTGCTCTATGCAAAATTCAACAAAGACACCTCAGAAAGAGAAAAGGCAATTGAGCGGCTGGCTCAGTTCGCGATTAAGCAGGCGCCAAAGCTGGTAGGGAAGGCTGCTGGCAGACAAATGGTGAGATGCATGGTTTTGCTGTCCAAGCTCGCAGTTGACGATTACTGCAGAACTGCTGACATAGTCAGGGCGCGATGCAGATGCGGCGGCAGTGGAAAAGTATACGACATAGCGGCCACAAAGGCTGGTGGTAAGGCCGTAGAGAAAACCTGCAGCAGATGTCATGGAACGGGATTAAAACCAACCACGACCGCACAGGCTTACAAGGTGGTAAAAGGGCTGATACCAGACCTTAGCCAGCCGACATGGAACAGAAACTGGCAACGCTTTTACCAGATGCTGATAAGCAAGTGCTACCAGGACGCCGAATCAGCTGAGATGGTGCTAGGGAAGGTAACCTCAAATTCGCATGATTGAACACTATGTCAACTAATTTGCAAATTTTACCAACCAACTCTTGCGTTTTTGAATAAAATTGGCTAGATTTGCTCTTAATGATGGGATTTTAATGCCTACGGGCTGACAAATCACCTCCCAGCCTTCAAAAGAACCCGCCTCCGAGCGGGTTTTTCCGTTTTCAGCCCCAGCCAACGGACGACACACACGGCACCCTCTTACCGGCAGCGTTTACGGCTGGTGGCTGAACCCTACCCATAACCCGAAGCCGGGAAAGAGCCCCGGAAGGGGGAGGTTATGAAAATGCCCTGGAAGAACGAACCCAACA
>NZ_CAJCKE010000053.1:0-6266 GCF_903970925.1 Serratia sp. ME47
GGCGACCGTCATGGTGAAAATAAGCGTGTCTTCGCCCTCGTTGGCGTACCGATGTGGGCCGTCCGTTTTGGCGACCGCCGAACAGCCTGGCGTAATCCTGAGCTCGGTTTGTTCGACGGTAAGGCACGTGCTGGAAGTAGTTGGCGTCGATGTCGTGGCTGGCCAGCGCGGTGTTCGGCAGGATGTAGTCCTGGAAGCGCTTGATCTGCAGATCGATGCCTTCCTTCGCCAGTATCGGTTTGGCCTGTTCGAGGATCTCGGCGTGCGGCACGTTGGAGGCGCCGACCACCAGCTTGGTCGCCGCGGCGGCGCCGTAAGAGGCGAGGGTGGCGACAGAGGCGAAAGCCAACATCAGTAGGTGCTTTTTCATCATCGTTTTCCTTGGTTAATTAACGTTTATCGAGCGTTCTTGTCAGGGTGTCGCCAATGAACTGAATGACGAAAACGATCAGCAGAATCGTCAGCGTCGCCACCAGCGTCACGTCACTGTGGTTGCGTTGGAAGCCTTCCAGATAGGCCAGGTTGCCCAGGCCGCCGGCGCCGATCACCCCGGCCATCGCCGTGTAGCTCACCAGCGCGATCAGGGTGACGGTGATGCCGGAAACCAGCGCCGGCGAGCTCTCCGGCAGCAAGACGCGGAAAATCAGGGTGCGGTTTTTGGCGCCCATCGAGCGCGCCGCTTCGATTACCCCTTTGTCGACCTCGCGCAGCGCGATCTCCACCAGCCGGGCGTAGAACGGCGCGGCGCCGACGATCAGCGCCGGCAGGGCGGCGTCCGCGCCGAGAATGGTGCCGATCAGCGACTTGGTGAACGGGATCAGCAGCACGATCAGAATGATGAACGGAATGGAGCGGAAGACGTTGACCAGCACGGAGATCAGGGTGTAGACCGTGCGGTTTTGCAGCAACTGCCCCTTCGAGGTTAAAAACAGCAGCACGCCGAGCACGATGCCCAGCACCAGCGTGGCCAAACCGGCGATGCCGGTCATGTACAGCGTTTCCCAGGTGGCGTCCCACAGTTGGTCCAGACGCAGGTGGGGGAACAGGGATTCAATCATGTTGGATAACCTCGACGGCGATGTCTCTTTCGTTCAGCAGGCTGAGCATGTCGGCGACGTGTTGTTCGTTGCCTTCGGCGTGGATGTACAGTTCGCCGAACGAACCGTTGAGGGTGTGGCTGATCTTGCCGTGCAGAATGTTGACGGTGAGCGGGTAGCGCCGAATTACCTCGGCGATCACCGCCTGATGAGTTTGTTCGCCGACGAAAGTCAGCTTGAAGATCGCCCCCGGCAGGTGGGCGGTGAGCTGCGGGTTGAAGCTCTCAGCCGTGTCCGCATACTGCGACACCTGTTTGACGAACTGCCGGGTGATCGGCTGCTGTGGCCGGGTGAACACCTCGAGCACCGGCCCCTCTTCGACGATGCGGCCGTTTTCCATTACCGCCACGCGGTGGCAGATTTTGCGCACCACGTGCATTTCGTGGGTGATCAGCACGATGGTCAATTTCAGCTGGCGATTGATGGCCAGCAGCAGGTCGAGAATGGCGTCGGTGGTTTGCGGATCGAGCGCCGAGGTGGCCTCGTCGCACAGCAGCACGCTCGGGTTATTGGCCAGCGCGCGGGCGATGCCGACGCGCTGTTTCTGGCCGCCGCTGAGCTGCGACGGGTAGGCGTTTTCGCGCCCCTGCAGGCCAACCAGCGCGATCAGTTCCGCCACGCGCGGGGCAATCTGCGCCTTGGGGACGCCGGCTATCTGCATGGAAAAAGCGATGTTTTGGCTGACGGTGCGCGACCACAGCAGGTTGAAGTGCTGAAACACCATGCTGATTTTCAGCCGCGCCTGGCGCAGGTGGCTGCCTTTGGCGCGGGCGATATCGAATCCGCCCACGTCAATGCGGCCGCTGGTGGGCTTTTCCAGGCCGTTGAGCAGGCGGATCAGCGTGCTTTTGCCGGCGCCGCTGTAGCCGATGATGCCGTAAATTTGCCCGGCTTCTATCGCCAGGCTGACGTCGTCAACCGCCACGACGCGGCCCTGTGCGCTGTCAAAAGTTTTGCAAACGTTCGAAAGAACGATCATAGCGAAGCGGATCCTTATTGATACATCACAGCATTCCGTCCGGGGCGCGTCGCGCCGGACAAGGATCGTTCGGCTTTTCGGCGGGGCACAACCCGGCGGGAAGTGACGGACGGAACCTCTGTTGCGGGTGAATACCGGGCAATCCTACCGAGGGTTAATAGTGACAGGAAGAATGTAAAATCTATTACTTATTCTGATTTGATATATTAGGTAGCGGGCGAGAGAAGGGGGAGAAAACCGGCCGCAGGGCGGCCGGCGGGGGCGGACTAGCGTTTTTCCAGCTTCATGTGCAGCAGCGGGAACGGGTTGCCCTGGCCGTCGAGCGGTGAGCGGCCGGTGATGACAAAACCGTAGTGACGGTAGAAGCCGCTGGCCTGCGGATTTTGCTCGTTCACGTCCAGCTGCAGCTCATCGTGCAGCGTTTCCGCGTGGGTCAGCAGCGCTTTGCCCACGCCTTTGCCGCGCTGATCGGCATCGATAAACAGCATCTCCACCTTGTTGCCGTTCAGACCGATAAAGCCGCAGGGATGCCCCGGCTGCTCTTCGGCCACCCAAACGTTGACCGCCGGCAGGTAGTCGTTCAGCACCAGCGGGAACAGCTGTGCGATGTTGTCTTCGGTTAAAAAGTGGTGAGTGGCGCGCACCGAACGCAGCCAGATATCTGCCAATTGCGCGTTGTCTTCCGCCGCGCGTGCTCTGATGGTAATCATCGAACTCTCTGCTATCTAAGTTGAAGGAAAAGAAACTAGATAGAGGTTTTGTGGGGTTAGTGCCGAATTAACGTGGGTTAACGCCCTGCAAAGCGCCTCTGCAGTGGATCGAATAGGCCCGCCTGGTTGCAAGCGGTATAACAACTGTAATTCAGTAAGTTAAAGCTTTCAACCGCCGCAGGGCGCAATGAGGCGCTCGCCGCGTGATACACTGGCCGCTGAATGAGTAAGAGGGCGGCAGGATGGAAGCGGTACGCGCAGCGATAGAAAAACAGGTGCTCAGCCTGACCGGGTTGGCGCTCGGCGGCGTCGATTTTGAGAATCCGCCCGGCGATCCGGGGCTGTTCGGCCCGCAGTCGGTCATCTGGCAGGTACACCGCGATTTCACCCCGATGCTGTGCGGCGGCGTCAGCGCCTTGCTGTTGCAAATGCTGCACCCGTTGGCGCTGGCCGGCGTATGGGATCACTCCAACTTCCGCGACGATATGATTGGCCGCCTGCGCCGCACCAGCCAGTTCGTGTCGGTCACCACCTTCGGCCCGACCGCCGAGGCGGAGCGGCTGATCGCCAAAGTCAAAGCCATCCACCTGCGGGTGACCGGCGTCGGCAGCGACGGCACGCCCTATGCCGCCAGCGATCCGGCGCTGCTGACCTGGGTGCACGTGGCGGAGAGCAGCCGTTTTCTGGCCAGCCACCTGCGCTACCGCAACCCGCATCTTTCCCGCGATTTGCAGGATCAATACTATCGCGAAGCGGCGCGCGTGGCCGCCGCGCTGGGGGCGACCGCTATCCCTCAGTCCTGCGCGGAGGTAGACGACTATCTGCAGGCGATGCGGCCGCAGATGGTCTGTGACGAACGCACCCAAGAGGTGGCGCGCATTCTGCTGAAGGCGCCGGCGCCGAGCGCGTTGGCGCGCCCGCTCGGCGGGGTGGTGATGCAGGCGGGCATCGATCTGTTGCCCGATTGGGCGCAGCGGCAGTTCGGCTTTCATCCGGGCGCGTTGCGGCGGCGGTTGGTGCGAACGGGGGCTGCAGGCCTCGGCAAAGTGCTGGGCGCGTCGATGCGCAACGGTTCCTATCAGCGCGCGGTGCGGCGCATCACTCAGCCGTCATGAGCCGCAGCCGCTATAATTAACCTTTGTTTATCTTCGTTTACGGCCGTTTTTGAGACTTTTACGGGTGATCCGGCCAGTAATGCGTTTTACACTTGAGGGCAAAACCACATTCCATTTTTTGCGCGCAGCCGATTCTGCCGCGCCCTGACCCTATTGAGGTGATATGAACGAGTCATACGTACTTGCTGAAGTCAGCAATGAGAACCAGACGCTGGTCGCGGTGGTTCAGCAAGGGAGCAGGGCAGCCTATTTTTACATTTATCCCGCCGAAGCCTACAGCGATCGTTATCAGGTGCGCGCCTGCTGGCTGCGCAATCTGGCCGCCGCGCCGCTGCAGGAAGATCGCGCCGCGCTGGAGCAGGGGCAACCGCCGATGCTGGCGGCGGAATTTTGCCGCAACCTGGAAGGGGAAGCGCCGCTGAACCCGGAAGGGCTGATGGTGGTGTGGAGCGAAAGCGACGACGGCGCGGCCCTGTGGTATTACGGCCAACTGCTGGCGGTGATCCCCGGCTGGAGCCTGTATATCGACCATTCGGTGTGCTATTCGGCCAGCTGCATCAAGGAGAGCCCGTTGGCCTATCCGCTCGGTTCGGCCTCGACCAACACGCAATATGCGCAGGCGGAAAGCACCCGCCAGTTTTGGCGCAGCTGGCAGCGTGAAGAGGGCAATCCGTGGCCGAAGATGCAGCGCGATTTTCAGGCGCGCTATGAGCAGCATTTCGGCCCTTCGGTAAAATACTACGCCATCGATCAAGGCAAGTGGCCGCCGATGGCCATCACTCAGCACGAGCGCGACGGCATCTATTACTTCCTCACCATGGGCGTCAGCATTCGGCCGATGCCGTGGGTGGAGATCCTGTTCAACGATGAGGCTTCGCGCTATCGCCGCATGGAGATGGCGATCGCCATCGACAGCCAATACATGACCGAAGACAACGCGGTGCAGATGGCCAGCGCGCTGGCCGGTTTCGCTCACGCGCCTTGGGCGCGGCTGACCTGGATCGGCGAAGGGCATACGCTGGAGTCCGACGTGGCGCCGTTGGGCTATGAAGGCTATATTTTATCGTCGTCCTTCTACCCGCATCACGCGCACCTGACGTTGCCTCAGCAGTATGGCGACCCGGTGAACCTGTTCTGGGCCAGCCCGGTGTTTACCGCCGAGCGCCAGCTGGCGCACGCCACGCCGAACGGCGGGCACGATCTGGTGCACAGGCTGCGCGAGCAGGGCGTCGACCATATTTTCCGCCCGCGCCAGCCGGTGTGCTGACGCGACTTGTCTTGTCTTCTCTTCGGGAGCCGCCATGACCAGCGCGCTGTTGATTATCGATGTGCAGGAAGGGTTGTTTACGCCGCCGCCGGCGGATGCCGCGGGCACCGTTGCGCGCATCAACCAACTGAGCGAGCGCGCCCGCCGGGCGGGCGTGCCGGTGATCGTGATTCAGCACCATACGCCGGACGACGAACTGCCGCACGGCAGCGCCGCCTGGCAAGTGCTTGCGGCGCTGAAGGTGGCGCCAGGCGACCATCGGGTGGATAAAACCACGCCGGACTCGTTCCTGCGCACTTCGCTCGGCGCGTTACTGATCGCCAACGGCGTATCGCAGCTGGTGGTTTGCGGCTACTCCACGCCGTTTTGCATCGATACCACGGTGCGCAGCGCGGCGGCGCACGGCTATCCGGTGACGCTGGCGGCGGATGCGCATACCTGCCACGACAAATCCTATGCCGACGGTTTGCTGATCCGCACCCACCATAACGAGACGTTATCGAATATCGACAGCTTCGGCGTGCCGATCCGCGCCGTGCCCGCGGCGGATATTGTGTTCTGAGAAAGGAAAAACGGGGGCCTAACGCCCGAATGCTAGTCAGTTAAACCTGACTGGCATTTTTTATCCCATCTTTGTGTGTTTTGTGTAGCCTGAATTGCCGTAAATGTTCCGTATTTCTCTGTTACTACAATGAACGGCAATTGGAGGGGCCGAAGGCGCGGCCCCTCCACCCGCGCCCTTGCTTAACACCGTCTGTCCGCTGTGCGGATGCCCTCGCCGCGTCTGCATTGTCGGGCGGGTCGGCTGCGACAAACGTCCCTGTTAGTCTCGCCTCAACCGGCCTTCCCTGGCCGGTTGTCCCTGACAATGCCGTCTTGCTCGGCAGCCGGTGATGCGCGCCTAAGGTCAACCCCCGTGCTGGCAGCTGCCGGGCAACCCGTGAGAGGAATCTGAGATGAGCACGGTATTGGACGCCCTTGAAGACGCCGAACGCAGGCATAGCGCATTAGGAGAAACCGCCATGGACGGCGGTTTCAGGTGAGACAGGCAGGGACGCCTGTCGCAACCGGCCTCAATGCGCTATGGCGGAGAGAGGG
>NZ_CAJCKE010000054.1:0-5496 GCF_903970925.1 Serratia sp. ME47
TAGTGACGAGTCGGGGTGTCATACTCAACGTGAGAGGTGTTGATGGTGATACCACGAGCTTTTTCTTCTGGCGCGTTATCGATCTGGTCGAAAGCACGTGCAGAACCGCCGTAGGTTTTAGCCAGTACGGTAGTGATCGCTGCAGTCAGGGTAGTTTTACCGTGGTCAACGTGGCCGATAGTACCGACGTTAACGTGCGGTTTTGTACGTTCAAACTTTTCTTTAGACATCGATTGTCCCTCTAAGACACGGATAAATCGGTGGTATCACCACATCAACCAAGCATTTGCTCGTTGAATCCAGAACAGAAAGAAAATCAGGGGGCGAGAAATTAAGAAGTGGTGCTGATAGGCAGATTCGAACTGCCGACCTCACCCTTACCAAGGGTGCGCTCTACCAACTGAGCTATATCAGCACATCTTGGAGCGGGCAGTGGGAATCGAACCCACATCATCAGCTTGGAAGGCTGAGGTAATAGCCATTATACGATGCCCGCATCCTGGAACTCGGCTACCTGATTTTTCTGTAGAATTTTGGGGATAGAGCAGGATTGTTCATCACTCGGCTCGTATCCTTCGGGCCGGCTGCGCCTCGCGCTGCACAACTCGAACCTTGCCGAAGGCTTTCGCCCTCTCCTCCCGCCATCAACCGTTGCGGTGTTTATCGCATCTCAGTTAATCGCCGAAGGCAAGATTTGGTGGTGGGGGAAGGATTCGAACCTTCGAAGTCTGTGACGGCAGATTTACAGTCTGCTCCCTTTGGCCGCTCGGGAACCCCACCAGATTTTAACTACTTGTGACTTGAATGGTGCCGGCTACCGGAATCGAACTGGTGACCTACTGATTACAAGTCAGTTGCTCTACCTACTGAGCTAAGCCGGCATCAAGTGCAGCGCATTCTAGGTAGAGCGGGCGACCTATGCAACAAAAAAATTGCTTTACGCGCACTTTCGCTCATAAATCAGTCAATTTTGCATGCTGTCATGCAATTCGCAGCCTGTGGCGTGCAAACATTCATCACTTGCGGCAATCATTCTCTACAATTTTATCCACTTTTTGCAAGCTTTGAACGCCCCTTTCTCCGTGTCGGGCTTCTCAAAACACGTAACCCACGGCGGTAAACCGTGAGCGGGATCGATGCACCAAAAAGAGGATGGCTGCCCTGGTTCGTGGCGTGAACTACACTTATTCCTCGCCCTTTCGCCGTGGCTATGCCTTTCGTCGCTCTGGCGCAGTTATTGCTTATCTTCATTACCCCCATATCTGGAGGAATGACCGATGAAAATAGTGCCTATCAACGCCGCTACGCTCCCGATTTATCGCGATGAATTGGCTCGCCTGTTGACCGATGCGGTCACCCACGGCGCTTCAGTGGGCTACGACACCTTAATCCCGCATGAAGACGCCGAGAGTTACTTCCACAGCCTGCGTCCGGCCTTGGCCAAGGGTGAGCTGCTATTGTGGATTGCCCGCGACGAACGCGGCGTCGTTGGCACCGTTCAACTCGAGCTCTGCCAGAAACCGAATGGCCGTAATCGTGCGGAGGTAGTGAAACTGCTGGTTCATAGCCGCGCTCGTCGTAACGGCGTAGGCCTGGCGCTAATGAAGACGTTGGAGCAAGCGGCACTGCAACAGCAGCGCGGGCTACTGTATCTGGATACTCAGGCCGGTTCGGCGGCAGAAGCACTTTATCGCAGTCTGGGCTATCGCTGCCTGGGTGAAATGCCTGACTATGCGGCCGGACCCGATGGCTATTACCACTCAACCGTCATTTATTACAAACGTCTATTCACCGTGACCCCGTCTTCACGCGCTATCGCCAGCTAACCTTCAGGCGGTATCCTGACGCCATGATACCGCCTTGCAACCCCGCTTTATCAACTGCGCGCCGCTTCGCACAATTGACATAAACTGCTGCCTATCGACAACTTTTGCGAAAAAAGTCTACGCCAAAAACGAAGCTGTCTATAATATGCAGCTTGTTTATTCTCTGGAGTTGGCGTCCGGCGCCTTTCCCAACCTGCGTTAACAGGCAGAATTTGGCTTATGATAAAAAGAGATCAATCTTTAGCAACGCCTTACCTACAGTTCGATCGTACCCAGTGGGCTGCGTTGCGAGATTCGGTGCCGCTGACGTTGTCGGAAGAAGAGATCGTTAAACTGAAAGGGATTAACGAAGATCTCTCGTTGGAAGAAGTTGCGCAGATTTATCTGCCGCTGTCACGACTGTTGAACTTCTATATCAGTTCCAACCTGCGCCGGCAGGCGGTACTGGAACAATTCCTCGGCACCGACGGGCAAAAGATTCCCTATGTCATCGGCATCGCCGGCAGCGTAGCCGTCGGCAAGAGCACGACCGCACGTCTGTTGCAGGCGCTGCTGAGCCGCTGGCCGGAACACCGCAGCGTTGAGCTGATCACGACCGACGGCTTCTTGCATCCAAACAAGGTGCTGAACGAACGCGGTTTGATGAAGAAAAAAGGCTTCCCGCAGTCTTACGATATGCATAGCCTGGTGAAGTTCGTGTCGGAAGTGAAATCCGGCGCCAAACGTGTCACCGCCCCGGTTTATTCCCATTTGATCTATGACGTTGTGCCCGAAGGTAATAAAGTCATCGAACAGCCGGACATTCTTATCCTGGAAGGGCTTAACGTATTGCAAAGCGGTATGGATTATCCTCACGATCCGCATCGCGTATTCGTTTCCGACTTCGTCGACTTCTCTATATATGTCGATGCGCCGGAGACGCTATTGCAAAGCTGGTATATCAACCGTTTCCTGAAATTCCGTCAGGGCGCATTTTCCAATCCTGATTCTTATTTCCATAATTATTCAAAATTGCCGGAACCGGAGGCGATTAATATCGCCACGCAATTATGGAATGAAATCAATGGATTGAATTTGCAGCAGAACATACTGCCTACCCGCGAACGCGCGAGCCTGATTATGACCAAAAGCGCCAACCATGCCGTTGAAAGCGTGCGTTTAAGAAAATAAGCCTACCGAACGATCAAGGGGACGCTGCCGTCCCCTTGTCTTTTCTCACTATTCCGCGCTGCGCAGCGATATCTCTCCGCCGATAAAGGGTTTGATTTCCCCTTCTTGTTCCAGCAGGAGTGCACCTTGCGCGTCGATACCCCGGGCGATACCCACAATCTGTCGCTCGCCAATCAGCAGTTTGACCGGTCTGTCGATAAAATTATCCAGCGTGCGCCAACGGCCAATGAATGGCGCCAGCCCATCTATCTCGAATTGTTTTAATGACTGCCGCAATTCATTAAGCAGAGTGGCGGTGAGCTCATTACGATCGATGTTAATACCGGCTTCTTGCAGGTTGATCCAACCTTGATTGATCCCACTCGCATTGGTATCCCGCATCGCCAAATTAATGCCGGCGCCGATGACCAACTGAGCCGCATCGCCGGTTTTCCCCGTCAACTCGACCAAGATCCCTGCCAATTTGCGATCGTTCAGGTAAAGATCGTTGGGCCATTTGACTCGCACGTCTTTAGCGCCAAGACGCTGCAAGACCTCCGCCATCACCATGCCGATCACCAGGCTCAGCCCCATCGCCGCAGCCGGCCCCTGTTCCAATCGCCAAAACATCGACAGGTATAAATTGGCGCCAAACGGCGAAATCCACTGACGCCCACGACGACCGCGGCCAGCCAGTTGGTACTCAGCGATGCAGGCGTCGCCAGATTGCAGCGTTTCGATACGATCCAGCAAATATTGATTGGTAGAGTCTACGACCGGCAGCACGGTAACTCGCTTGTCGTCCAGCCCTCTAAGAATGCGTTCCGCCTCCAATAGCTGCATGGGAGCAGGCAAGCTGTATCCTTTCCCCGGTACAGTAAAGACATCCAGCCCCCACTCGCGAACGGTTTGAATATGCTTATTGATCGCGGCGCGGCTCATGCCCAATGACTCACCGAGCTGTTCCCCGGAATGGAATTCACCGTCGGCCAATAGCGCGATCAGTTTTAACGGGACCTTGGTATCTCTCATGACAGCACCACCACAGCGTTCAATTCGCCAGTTGCGCCAATGAAACGCACCTCAGGTTCCAGCCATACGCCAAATTTATCGGCCACAGTCTTACGGACATGGCGCGCCAGAGCCACCACATCCTGACTATGCGCATTATCGATATTCACCAGCACCAGCGCCTGCTGGCGGTGTACGGCTGCGCCACCGATGCGATACCCCTTCAGTTCGCACTGATCGATCAGCCAGCCAGCGGCCAGCTTCACCTGACCATCCTGCTGCGGATAATGCGGCATGCCGGGATATTGTGTGATGAGTTCTGCGGCTTTCCCCGCGTTCACCAGCGGATTCTTGAAGAAACTGCCGGCATTACCGGTTTCGCGCGGGTCCGGCAGCTTGCTGCGGCGCATGGCACATACGGACTCGAATACCTGAAGTGGCGTCACCGTGGCGGGATCCAGCTTGGCCAGATCGCCATAGCTCAACTTGGGTTGCCACTGCTTGCTCAGACGCAGACCCAGCCCGACAATGGCATGCCCAGTTTGGAAGCGATGTTTGAAAATGCTTTCCCGATAGCCGAAACCACAATCGGCTGCCGAAATGCGATCGATGGCACCCGTAGAGAAGTCCAGCAGGTCGACATACTCACAGACATCTTTCAATTCGACGCCATAGGCACCGATATTCTGGATAGGCGCGGAGCCGGCCAATCCAGGAATCAACGCCAGGTTCTCCAACCCGCAGATCCCGGCCTGCAGCGTATATTGCACCAGATCGTGCCAATTCTCACCGGCGCTGACATGGAGATACCAGGCATCGTTATCTTCTCGAACATCGATGCCCTTCAGTTGGTTAACCATGACCGTACCCGAAAAGTCTTCCAGGAACAGTACGTTGCTACCTTCACCGAGAATCAGCAGCGGCTCCTGACGCTTGCGCGTTTGTTGCCAGACTTTGAGCATCAACTCAATTCTATCGGCGATGACCAGGTGCGCTGCGTTGACCGGGAGCGCAAAAGTATTGTGGTTTTTTAAAGACGCGCTTTCAGTAGACATAACGTTCAGTACCCATGCGGAAATAATCTTTTGCTTAGTCTACTCGATTCGAAGCGTCTGGCTAATATTTGTTTTAATTAACGTGAAATTTATCGAGTAATGCACTGAAGAATTAGGATTTATCTTTGATATAACAGGATAATTCTTATCAACATGTTCATAAATAGGCATTTTTATTATTTAAATAATAATCTTAATCTATCAATTATATATTGAGCTGGTTATTCTCCTGCTCAAAAGCATTATACGTGCTTATGTAAATAAGCAACGTCCGCTGAAATAGGTATTTTTCTAAGCAATAGATACGATCAGGGGATTTATTTTACGCATAGCAAAAAGCCCTGAACGTCAGTTCAGGGCTTTCGGCTTTGTTTGATGCCTGGCAGTGTCCTACTCTCGCATGGGGAGACCCCACACTACCATCGGCGCTACGGCGTTTCACTTCTGAGTTCGGC
>NZ_CAJCKE010000055.1:0-5238 GCF_903970925.1 Serratia sp. ME47
CACTGCTCTTTAACAATTTATCAGACAATCTGTGTGGGCACTCCACAAGACGATATCCAGCATCTTCGGATGCAAAAAAATATCAAGTCTTGAAGAGTGACTAACTGAAGTAAAATTCATGCAGTAAATCTTTGAGCATCGCTTCTCGAGTGGAAGCAAATCAAGCTTTTAATTGAAGAGTTTGATCATGGCTCAGATTGAACGCTGGCGGCAGGCTTAACACATGCAAGTCGAGCGGTAGCACAGGGGAGCTTGCTCCCTGGGTGACGAGCGGCGGACGGGTGAGTAATGTCTGGGAAACTGCCTGATGGAGGGGGATAACTACTGGAAACGGTAGCTAATACCGCATAACGTCGCAAGACCAAAGAGGGGGACCTTCGGGCCTCTTGCCATCAGATGTGCCCAGATGGGATTAGCTAGTAGGTGGGGTAATGGCTCACCTAGGCGACGATCCCTAGCTGGTCTGAGAGGATGACCAGCCACACTGGAACTGAGACACGGTCCAGACTCCTACGGGAGGCAGCAGTGGGGAATATTGCACAATGGGCGCAAGCCTGATGCAGCCATGCCGCGTGTGTGAAGAAGGCCTTCGGGTTGTAAAGCACTTTCAGCGAGGAGGAAGGTGGTGAATTTAATACGTTCATCAATTGACGTTACTCGCAGAAGAAGCACCGGCTAACTCCGTGCCAGCAGCCGCGGTAATACGGAGGGTGCAAGCGTTAATCGGAATTACTGGGCGTAAAGCGCACGCAGGCGGTTTGTTAAGTCAGATGTGAAATCCCCGGGCTCAACCTGGGAACTGCATTTGAAACTGGCAAGCTAGAGTCTCGTAGAGGGGGGTAGAATTCCAGGTGTAGCGGTGAAATGCGTAGAGATCTGGAGGAATACCGGTGGCGAAGGCGGCCCCCTGGACGAAGACTGACGCTCAGGTGCGAAAGCGTGGGGAGCAAACAGGATTAGATACCCTGGTAGTCCACGCTGTAAACGATGTCGATTTGGAGGTTGTGCCCTTGAGGCGTGGCTTCCGGAGCTAACGCGTTAAATCGACCGCCTGGGGAGTACGGCCGCAAGGTTAAAACTCAAATGAATTGACGGGGGCCCGCACAAGCGGTGGAGCATGTGGTTTAATTCGATGCAACGCGAAGAACCTTACCTACTCTTGACATCCAGAGAACTTTCCAGAGATGGATTGGTGCCTTCGGGAACTCTGAGACAGGTGCTGCATGGCTGTCGTCAGCTCGTGTTGTGAAATGTTGGGTTAAGTCCCGCAACGAGCGCAACCCTTATCCTTTGTTGCCAGCGGTTCGGCCGGGAACTCAAAGGAGACTGCCAGTGATAAACTGGAGGAAGGTGGGGATGACGTCAAGTCATCATGGCCCTTACGAGTAGGGCTACACACGTGCTACAATGGCGTATACAAAGAGAAGCGACCTCGCGAGAGCAAGCGGACCTCATAAAGTACGTCGTAGTCCGGATTGGAGTCTGCAACTCGACTCCATGAAGTCGGAATCGCTAGTAATCGTAGATCAGAATGCTACGGTGAATACGTTCCCGGGCCTTGTACACACCGCCCGTCACACCATGGGAGTGGGTTGCAAAAGAAGTAGGTAGCTTAACCTTCGGGAGGGCGCTTACCACTTTGTGATTCATGACTGGGGTGAAGTCGTAACAAGGTAACCGTAGGGGAACCTGCGGTTGGATCACCTCCTTACCTAAAGATATTGCTTCGAGTGGCGTGCTCACACAGATTGTCTGATGAAAAAGTAACGAGCAAAAGCGTCATAAAAGTACGGTGTCGTGTCCCCTTCGTCTAGAGGCCTAGGACACCGCCCTTTCACGGCGGTAACAGGGGTTCGAATCCCCTAGGGGACGCCAAGCTTCCGACCCACCCGGTGAAAGCGGCGGTCTCAAGTATCTGACGATACACCATATCTTAAAGATGACTTCCGAGTCATGTTTAAGATATTGCTCTTTAACAATCTGGAACAAGCTGAAAATTGAAACATGACGGCTGAAATTTATCCCTCCGTAGATGTATTGGGATGAAGAGTAACCTGTCATAGAGTCTCTCAAATGTTTGCAGCGCGAACGATGGAAACATCTTCGGGTTGTGAGGTTAAGTGACTAAGCGTACACGGTGGATGCCTAGGCAGTCAGAGGCGATGAAGGGCGTGCTAATCTGCGAAAAGCGTCGGTAAGGTGATATGAACCGTTATAACCGGCGATACCCGAATGGGGAAACCCAGTGTGTTTCGACACACTATCATGTCATGAATACATAGTGGCATGAGGCGAACCGGGGGAACTGAAACATCTAAGTACCCCGAGGAAAAGAAATCAACCGAGATTCCCCCAGTAGCGGCGAGCGAACGGGGAGGAGCCCAGAACCTGAATCGGCTTGTGTGTTAGTGGAAGCGTCTGGAAAGTCGCGCAGCAAAGGGTGATAGCCCCGTACACTAAAATGCACAGGTCGTGAGTTCGATGAGTAGGGCGGGACACGTGACATCCTGTCTGAATATGGGGGGACCATCCTCCAAGGCTAAATACTCCTGACTGACCGATAGTGAACCAGTACCGTGAGGGAAAGGCGAAAAGAACCCCGGCGAGGGGAGTGAAATAGAACCTGAAACCGTGTACGTACAAGCAGTGGGAGCACCTTCGTGGTGTGACTGCGTACCTTTTGTATAATGGGTCAGCGACTTATATTTTGTAGCAAGGTTAACCGTATAGGGGAGCCGTAGGGAAACCGAGTCTTAACTGGGCGAATAGTTGCAAGGTATAGACCCGAAACCCGGTGATCTAGCCATGGGCAGGTTGAAGGTTGGGTAACACTAACTGGAGGACCGAACCGACTAATGTTGAAAAATTAGCGGATGACTTGTGGCTGGGGGTGAAAGGCCAATCAAACCGGGAGATAGCTGGTTCTCCCCGAAAGCTATTTAGGTAGCGCCTCGTGAACTCATCTTCGGGGGTAGAGCACTGTTTCGGCTAGGGGGCCATCCCGGCTTACCAAACCGATGCAAACTCCGAATACCGAAGAATGTTATCACGGGAGACACACGGCGGGTGCTAACGTCCGTCGTGAAGAGGGAAACAACCCAGACCGCCAGCTAAGGTCCCAAAGTCATGGTTAAGTGGGAAACGATGTGGGAAGGCATAGACAGCCAGGATGTTGGCTTAGAAGCAGCCATCATTTAAAGAAAGCGTAATAGCTCACTGGTCGAGTCGGCCTGCGCGGAAGATGTAACGGGGCTAAACCATGCACCGAAGCTGCGGCAGCGACGCTTAGCGTTGTTGGGTAGGGGAGCGTTCTGTAAGCCGTTGAAGGTGGCCTGTGAGGGTTGCTGGAGGTATCAGAAGTGCGAATGCTGACATAAGTAACGATAAAGCGGGTGAAAAGCCCGCTCGCCGGAAGACCAAGGGTTCCTGTCCAACGTTAATCGGGGCAGGGTGAGTCGACCCCTAAGGCGAGGCTGAAAAGCGTAGTCGATGGGAAACAGGTTAATATTCCTGTACTTGGTGTTACTGCGAAGGGGGGACGGAGAAGGCTAGGCTGGCCGGGCGACGGTTGTCCCGGTTTAAGCGTGTAGGGGGTGTGACCTGGTAAATCCGGTTGCATATCAACCCTGAGGCGTGATGACGATGCACTACGGTGCAGAAGTAGTTGATGCCCTGCTTCCAGGAAAATCCTCTAAGCTCCAGGTAACATTAAATCGTACCCCAAACCGACACAGGTGGTCAGGTAGAGAATACCAAGGCGCTTGAGAGAACTCGGGTGAAGGAACTAGGCAAAATGGTGCCGTAACTTCGGGAGAAGGCACGCTGGCATGTAGGTGAAGTCCCTTGCGGATGGAGCTGAAGCCAGTCGAAGATACCAGCTGGCTGCAACTGTTTAATAAAAACACAGCACTGTGCAAACACGAAAGTGGACGTATACGGTGTGACGCCTGCCCGGTGCTGGAAGGTTAATTGATGGGGTCAGCCGCAAGGCGAAGCTCTTGATCGAAGCCCCAGTAAACGGCGGCCGTAACTATAACGGTCCTAAGGTAGCGAAATTCCTTGTCGGGTAAGTTCCGACCTGCACGAATGGCGTAATGATGGCCAGGCTGTCTCCACCCGAGACTCAGTGAAATTGAACTCGCTGTGAAGATGCAGTGTACCCGCGGCAAGACGGAAAGACCCCGTGAACCTTTACTATAGCTTGACACTGAACATTGAGCCTTGATGTGTAGGATAGGTGGGAGGCTTTGAAGCGTGGACGCCAGTCTGCGTGGAGCCATCCTTGAAATACCACCCTTTAATGTTTGATGTTCTAACTCGGCCCCGTGATCCGGGGTGAGGACAGTGTCTGGTGGGTAGTTTGACTGGGGCGGTCTCCTCCCAAAGAGTAACGGAGGAGCACGAAGGTTAGCTAATCACGGTCGGACATCGTGAGGTTAGTGCAAAGGCATAAGCTAGCTTGACTGCGAGAGTGACGGCTCGAGCAGGTACGAAAGTAGGTCTTAGTGATCCGGTGGTTCTGAATGGAAGGGCCATCGCTCAACGGATAAAAGGTACTCCGGGGATAACAGGCTGATACCGCCCAAGAGTTCATATCGACGGCGGTGTTTGGCACCTCGATGTCGGCTCATCACATCCTGGGGCTGAAGTAGGTCCCAAGGGTATGGCTGTTCGCCATTTAAAGTGGTACGCGAGCTGGGTTTAGAACGTCGTGAGACAGTTCGGTCCCTATCTGCCGTGGGCGTTGGAAGATTGAGAGGGGTTGCTCCTAGTACGAGAGGACCGGAGTGAACGCACCACTGGTGTTCGGGTTGTCATGCCAATGGCATTGCCCGGTAGCTAAGTGCGGAAAAGATAAGCGCTGAAAGCATCTAAGCGCGAAACTTGCCTCAAGATGAGTCTTCCCTGGGCCTTCAAGGCCCCTGAAGGAACGTTTAAGACTAAGACGTTGATAGGCTGGGTGTGTAAGTGCAGCGATGCATTGAGCTAACCAGTACTAATGATCCGTGAGGCTTAACCTTACAACACCGAAGGTGTTTTTAGAGAGATTTTCAGCGACGTTCCAAGATTGGTTCTGATGGCTTCATGGAAGTGAGGCGGTTGGAATGAAACAGAATTTGCCTGGCGGCAATAGCGCGGTGGTCCCACCTGACCCCATGCCGAACTCAGAAGTGAAACGCCGTAGCGCCGATGGTAGTGTGGGGTCTCCCCATGCGAGAGTAGGACACTGCCAGGCAT
>NZ_CAJCKE010000056.1:0-4257 GCF_903970925.1 Serratia sp. ME47
CAAATATGAAGTTAGGGATGGCTGGGATAGATACGCCATGAAAGAGATTGATGTGTTTGTGACCGGCTGCTTTACCGAGCAAGGTTGCAAAGACTACATCAATAAAAATGGTCACAACCTCAACAAGCCGTTCATTTACGCCTTTGGAAGCTATCGCAACGATGAATATCAGACGGTACGGAAATTCATCATGCAGATACCTGAAACCCCAGCCACTGACGCAGCACTTGCAGCTATCCAGGCGCAGGGAGTGGAGAAGCTCATCAAGCTGAAGATGGAACAGCTTGCCAGCATGCATCCAGACACCCACGCATTTGGCGCTACAGCCGAGTCTCTGCGCGCTCAGATTAACGAGCTGCAAGCATTCGCAGCCCAGCTGCGGGAGGCCAAATGAAAGAGCGCCCAGTGATGCCAGACAATAAAACCGCTCAGCTCATTCACGCAGATTGTATGGAGGCCATGAAAAATATCGCTGATGGGTCTGTTGATATGGTTTTGTGCGACATACCGTATGGAGAGGTGGCACAGAAAAGCAGCGGTCTTCGCCTTCTTGATCGCGGAAAGGCTGATGAGTGCAACATAGATCTTAAGGCGATGGCTGATGAATTCAATCGCATTTGCAATGGAACTATTTACGCATTTTGCGGAACAGAGCAAATCAGCACTTTAGTAGGCCACTTTAAGCGCCACGGCATGACAACTCGAGTATGTGCATGGGAAAAAACCAATCCCAGCCCAATGAATGGGAAGCGATTGTGGCTGAGTGGTCTTGAATTCTGCGTATTTGCCAGAAAGCCAAATGCGACATTTAACGAGCATTGCAAAAAAGCGCTGTGGCAGTTCCCATCTGGACGCTCGAAAATTCATCCAACTGAAAAACCAGTCAAGTTAATGGAGCGCCTAATACTCGCGTCGAGCAATCCTGGCGATATGGTACTTGATAACTGTATGGGTAGCGGAACAACGGGAGTTGCCTGTGCCAATACCGGGCGCAGATTCATAGGTATCGAAATAGACAAGATGTATTTCGAATTGGCACGAAGTCGGATTTTCGGTGACAGCGCTAGTGAGGTGGAGCATGGCTAAGCGCGATGACCTCTTTAAGGTTGGCGAAGTGTGGCAGTCCCCTCGCGGGACTCTCTACAAGGTAATGGCTGTTGATGGAAATCAGGCCACTCTGCGCCTTGGTTCGTTTGGCGATGGCCGAATCGTTCGTCGCTGGGTTTATCAAAATTACGGATGGAAGTTGTGGGCCGAGGCCCAGGAGAAAGCATTATGAGCAAGGTAAAAACGATGGGCGCCAGCCCACTGAGTGGAACAATTTTTTACGGCACGCTGGACACCGACAAGGGTCGCTGGGTTGGTCATAAATCTGACGTAACTGAAATGGCGCGTCGATCTGTTGCCGAGCATCTTTACCATACCGGTGACAGCCATACCTACGAGCTGAAAGATGGCCGCCTTCTGGTGCTGAGCGTTGAAATTCGGGAGGCTGAGTGATGGACAATAAGCTGAGCGAACTGAGCAAGCCGGTGGCGTATGACTATCAGATTGCGGGTGCATGCATTGCAGATGGCAATGACAAGAAATGGGTTGATTGGGATAACGAGATAACTCATGAATGCCCACCTGATTGGATGGTTGAGGATGGGAAGGCCACAGGCATCAAACCACTCTACTCGCAAGAGTACGTCTCCGCCCTGTTGGCAGAAAGAGATGCATTTGAGGCTTCTGCGTTAGCTATGCGGGATGAATGGAGAGCACGAGGTGAGCGCATCGCCGAACTTGAACAGACCATGCGCCACATCCACGGCGCAGCATTGGATATCACCGTGCCGAGAATGGCAATAGCCAAAGCCGCAGAATTGGCAGTTGAACACGCAGCCATGAAGGAGCAGAGCAATGGATAAATTCAACTATTTGAAAGAGCAGCTGACGGCGGCGCTGGCAACGTGGCAGCAAACCAACGGCGGCAAAACCACCGTAGGTTGGATGCACGCGGCGAATCCTGAAGTTATCGCAGCCCTGCTGGCAGAGCTGGAAGCGAAGGATAAACGCATCGCCGAGCTGGAAGAGGAATTCGCATTCATCATGGGGCAGAACGACGGAATGGAGAAGGAACTGCGCGACAAAGATGCGCGCATTGAACACCTGGAAGCCAAGCTGGCTACGCCGGTGCGGTTGCCACCACCAGCAGCATGGATGAGAGGCGATGACAAAACGACATTTGGCCCCATATTCACAAAGAACAAAGACTACGCAGAGAGTCAATGGGGGGATAGTGCGATCGCGCTCTATTCAGTTCCAGTCGGAATCAAAGAGGTAGCATTCTCAGATGAGCGAAACCTGATGCACATCAACGAGCGTGGTCGTGAGACATCTCTTATTTGGAGCAAGAACAATTCAGAAAATGGAGATATTCAACTCTTTCGACTGGTTGGCTTCACCGTAGATGGGGATGAGTAGGATGGCAAAGCTGAACAAAAAAGAGCAAGCGTGGCTGGACGAGCTGCAAGAGGTTCTGAACCGCTGCCCGTCCGATCGTCTGGGCTTCTATACCGTCGGCGACCCTCAGATTAATGTCTATGACCGGTCAAAGGAGTTAGAGATAGAGAGGGTGATGGACGCTTCTGAAAAAGACTGGTGCGGGTGTGTCTTGATAGCCGGTGCGAATTTTGACGAGTGGCTGGATTTCCCGGCCCCCGTTCACTCCACAGCAGGTTAAGGGGGAAGCATGACACTAACGACTAATGAAGAACTGAAGCACTTGGCTTCCAGCGACAACACCAACGAACTGACGCGCCGATTGGCTCGCGAGTGTTTGGCTAACCGGAAGGTGCAGCCTTTTGGGTATGTCTATACCAGCAAAGACGGCGTGGCCGTTAACTTCGGACATGAATTGCCATTCATGCCTGAAAAATGGAATGTGACGCCGGTTTACACCGCCCCGCCAGCGCCAGCAGTGCCGGATGAGGCGACATCGGAAAATGTAGAGGCGTTATCCGGTTATGTATCTACCTACAAAATGACCGAGAGTGAGCGAGATATCGCCGCCGAGGTTTGGAACGCCTGCCGCGCCGCAATGCTGGCTCAACCTTTAAGTAGCGGTTACAAGTTGGTACCAGCAGAGCCAACCGAAGACATGATCGCCGCCGCAATGAACTGTGACGACGTGTCATTCAATGCCGACGAAACTTTCTGCGTTAACTTCGGCAACATCTACGCCGCAATGGTGGCGGCAGTTCCGGAGGGTGGGAATGATCACGATACCCGACGATAACGAAATCATCTCGCGGCTCAGCATTGTCGGCTCCACGCCGGATTCTGTCGCAAGCCTACTCCGCTGTGCTGGCTACAACGGCATGACCGGTAAAGCTATCCGCCAGCGCTTGATCAAGCTGGAAAAAGAAAAAGCCGTTGAGAAAGTCCGCCGCCCTGGCATCCGATCCGCATGCTGGGCGCCAATCACCAAATAACCCACCGGTAAAAATGAAACCACGAATTCCGCAACGAATCAGCGCCAAAGCTGAGGGGGTTCTATGCGCCTACAGGGATGGCAAAAAGAAACCCAACCGTACATACCAACATAAGCATTTAACGCTGCCAGTGGCCCGATGCTGGCGATTGCTGTCAAAAGACAACGGCAACTCATGGGAAGTCATGAGCCATGAGCGCTACAACAACCAAATCAGGATTTAGCTATGACTAATTACGATCTGATTCTGTTCCTCATCGCCGACGGCGGTTTCTATATCCGTGATGAGCATATCGCTATGCTGCAGAAGAAATTTCCTGATGAGGGCATCACCCCGGAAAGGATTTCAAATCTGCGGTTTTCTCTCACAAGCTCCCCATACGTTCAATGCGACATCATCTATGTGAAAGCTAACGTCCGCGCACTGAAGGTTTTGTCTGTTGATCCGCTGTATCAGCGGTATGCAAGGAAAAAACCAAGGGGAGCAATCGCAAAACTTACCGACAGCTATTTACTCAGTGAGCCGCCTGAGGTTGTTCGCAGAATCCAACTCATGCAGCTGTTTAACCAGTTGCTTGCCCCTGTAACCCACCAGCGCGCCTACTGATCCCGGAGATAGCCATGTCATTCAAATATAAATCATTGGCCCATCAGGCGGCCGAGGCAGAACGACGCGCCCATTTCGCAGATGCTGCAGAGAAGTGGCGCCAGGCGCTTGAAGCTGCGCGGGCGGTAGATGTTGCTTGGATCCACATCCGCATAGGTTTTTGCGTCAACGCGGC
>NZ_CAJCKE010000057.1:0-4184 GCF_903970925.1 Serratia sp. ME47
GCCGCGTTGACGCAAAAACCTATGCGGATGTGGATCCAAGCAACATCTACCGCCCGCGCAGCTTCAAGCGCCTGGCGCCACTTCTCTGCAGCATCTGCGAAATGGGCGCGTCGTTCTGCCTCGGCTGCCTGATGGGCCAATGATTTGTATTTGAATGACATGGCTATCTCCGGGATCAGTAGGCGCGCTGGTGGGTTACGGGGGCAAGCAACTGGTTAAACAGCTGCATGAGTTGGATTCTGCGAACAACCTCCGGAGGCTCACTGAGTAAATAGCTGTCGGTAAGTTTTGCGATTGCTCCCCTTGGTTTTTTCCTTGCATAACGCTGGTACAGCGGATCAACAGACAAAACCTTCAGTGCGCGGACGTTAGCTTTCACAAAGGTGATTTCGCATTTAACGTATGGGGAGCTTGTGAGAGAAAACCGCAGATTTGAAATCCTTTCCGGGGTAATTCCCTCATCAGGAAATTTCTTCTGCAGCATAGCGATATGCTCATCACGGATATAGAAACCGCCGTCGGCGATGAGGAAATGAATCAGATCGTAATTAGTCATGGCTAAATCCTGATTTGGTTGTTGTAGCGCTCATGGCTCATGACTTCCCATGAGTTGCCGTTGTCTTTCGAAAGCATTCGCCAGCAGCGGGCCACTGGCAGCGTCAAATACTTATGCTGGTAGGTTTGGTTGGGCTTCTTTTCACCCCTCTTATAGGCGCATAGAACCCCCTCAGCTTTGATGCTGATTCGTTGCGGAATTCGTGGTTTCATATTTTCGGTGGGTTATTTGGTGATTGGTGCCCAGCATGCGGATCGGATACCAGGACGGCGGACTTTCTCAACGGCGTTTTCTTTTTCCAGCTTGATCAAGCGCTGGCGGATGGCTTTACCGGTCATGCCGTTGTAGCCGGCACAGCGGAGGAGGCTTGCGACAGAATCCGGCGTGGAACCGGCTATACTGAGCCGCGAGATGATTTCGTTATCGTCGGGTATCGTGATCATTCCCACCCTCCGGCGCTGCAGGTAATGGCATCCAGTGGGTGAACATATCTGCATTCAAATGTTCATGCTGGTCATACCAATCACTCCAAACACCATCACAGAATTGATATACCGTACGCTGAACCACCCCTTCACCAGAAACAACGATTACCGGTTGAGTTTCGTCAGGCATCCGCTCACTGCACGCTATCCATCCATCCGGCGCCGCTGCCAGCATTGCGGCGCGGCAGGCGGTGATTGCAGCTTTTGCTTCGTCCCAAGCTTCGTGGTCACGATCGGAAATGCGGATAACTTCTTCCATAGCATCGAGCAATTCGTCCGGCACTGCTGGCGCTGGCGGGGTGGTGAACAGCTTGGCTTCCAGGTGTTCAATGCGCGCATCTTTGTCACGCAGTTCCTTCTCCATTCCGTCGTTCTGCCCCATGATGAATGAGAATTCCTCTTCCAGCTCGGCGATGCGCTTATCCTTCGCTTCCAGCTCTGCCAGCAACTCGAGAACGACAGCAGGGTTAGCTGCTGCGATGAATGCGGTGTTTGCCTGCTGCTCAGTGCCGAATGGCTCGTCATAACCAGAATCAGGGCCACCGCCCTCGATTTTCGCGATAGCCACCATTCCGTCTCTGGATTCAGACGAAATTAGCGCATCATCACCGTCGCTCCAGTCGTCGTATACAGATCCCCACGGCCCAGGAGTAGCGGCCATTGCGGCCGCTTTCAGTTCGCTGAATTTATCCATTGCTCTGCTCCTTCATGGCTTTGCGTCGAGATTCAAAGAAGTCCATGCACTTGCTGTACTCAACGTCGATTTTCTCTGACTCACGGTTGAAATATGCCTGCGCGTCTTTTTCGCTATCCGGCGCAAATTCTCCAGGCCCGCCCAATTTATTGACGATCCACACCATCGCAGCGTTTGGCCCTTCGCCGTGTTCAATTTCAATAACTGCCGCTTGCATAGTCAGTAGCATTTGGCCGAACAGCAGATCGATTTCTTTGATGCGCCAGCGTATGTATTCGTTGTCGGCCAGCAGGGCGGAGACGTACTCTTGCGAGTAGAGAGGCTCAACGACAGCTCCATCATGCCGATCGGCTTTGGAGCGTTCAGCCGTTGATTTATCCATGAATGCGCGGTCTTGATACATCTTTCCTCCGGTAACAACGAATGCCTTTGGCTTGCTCAGTTCGCTCAGCTTATTGTCCATCTGCCAGCTCCTTTAACGCTGCCATGCCTGAATGAGTAATCCCCCAACCCAATGGCGGGTAAACTTTAATTAGACTGAGTCGCGCAAGAGAATTAAGTGTCGATTTTGCAGATGTTGGATTTTTCCCTGCTGATATTACTTTCAGCGCAGATATTTGATTATTTGTCAGCTTGCTCATAATGCTTTCTCCTGGGCCTATGGACAGCAACGGTCACTGCCGTAGCAGTAGAATCCGCCGTCTTTCTGATTTGACTCGCCACGCTTTCCGCATCCGGGACATGTTGCCGTTTCTGGCTCCTCATCGCCGTCTACCGGCAACCACTCGATGCCGTTAAAAAATTCAGTTGCCGCCATCGCTGTTGAGCTGTACGAAGTAGAGCCAGGCTCTGAAACAACATGCGCGCCGGTTTCTTCATCGAAATAGCGCAGGCTCCCTGGCTTGAAGTTTTGATTAACCACGCTCCACCTCCCTAGCGCTGTCACCGACGAACTGGAACGGCTCACATGATGATGCGCAGCCGTCGCCGTCGTCGGGGTTGGTTTTGGTCAGATAGATAAGCCGCTGCCGATCTTCAAGCTGAGCATCGGCGATAAGCTGATCCGTGTTGCGCTTCCTGCGCCACCAGGTGTGGCCACAAACGGCTTTTACCATGCCGTGCTTCTGCTCCATCTCACGATTCCATGCAAACCACTCCGGATGCTCGTGGGCGATCAGATATAGCTTTGCGTCGCTCTTCTTGAAGCACGTCAGGCAGTTGCCATGATGCGGTGGGATATTCAGCTTGAATGGCATCGCGTCCCAGAAGTCGTTCACGTCCTGCTTATCGAAGCCGCCCCAGTGGCAAAGCGGATAAACGAGGTTGTAGCGTTTTGCTGCATCTTTGTTCGGGTCAGCGCGCTGCGGCTCATCTGCCCGCATGCCGATAGCCGTCTTTGCTGACCAGCCACGTCGAGCCAAGCCCACTTCACGCATCCATGAGCGTATCGTCTGAGTTTTCAGATAATCGCTGCATTTCTGGCGGGAGACGTTTGGGATGCCCTCAACGCTGATCAGCTGCTCGAATGGCTCGCCGTTCCGCGCTGCAGTTTCAAATCTCACTACCTTGTGAGCCATGCCAACACCTGGAATCGGGCTGGTAACGCCTTCGAGCCAGACGACATTTAATCCGAAGTGCCGATCGCATCTATCCACAAATTTCAGCGTCTCTTCGTGCTCTCGCCCTGTGTTCGCAAAGACAAAATGAAAATCGAAGCAATCGGCGTAGTTCTGCAACAGAAAATCGCACATGAATGCCGAGGACTGGCCGCCGGAGAAGCTGACGACCATCGGCTCTTTTGCTGGCATAACTGGGCGCTCTTTCATTTGGCCTCCCGCAGCTCGGCGGCGTAATTCATCGCCTTGGCGCCAGCATCGCGTAAATCATTACGATGGCTTGCCGTGCTGTAAGTCGGGTCATTAGCCAGGGTAAGCATGCGCTCGGCAAACTTCTCCACTCCCTGCGCCTGGATAGCTGCAAGTGCTGCGTCAGTGGCTGGGGTTTCAGGAATCTGCATGATGAATTTCCGCACTGTCTGATATTCATCGTTGCGATAGCTTCCAAAGGCGTAAATGAACGGTTTATTGAGGTTGTGACCATTTTTATTGATGTAGTCTTTGCAACCTTGCTCGGTAAAGCAGCCGGTCACAAACACATCAATCTCTTTCATGGCGTATCTATCCCAGCCATCCCTAACTTCATATTTGGCCTGATAGATGGCCTCCAAGCGCCGATACTGTGTCTCTGTGGCTTCGATATAATCGCCACTCTGGTTTTCAACCCAGCAAATACGGTCGCAGTCGTGGTCTTCAGAGGCGACGATTTCCCGTTTGGTCATGACTGCAAAAAATGGCTGGTCAGTTATACGGTTATCTTGGGTGCGGATTAGCTCACCGATAGCACTCAGTTCAGAGCGCTCGCGCTTCAGCGCCGCATTCTCCACAGCCAG
>NZ_CAJCKE010000058.1:0-3581 GCF_903970925.1 Serratia sp. ME47
GGATGCCTGGCTGGCGGCGATGCAGCAGGTGATCGACCGCCATGACATTCTGCGCACCGCGTTCATCACCCAGGGCGTGTCTTCGCCGGTGCAGGTGGTGTGGCGCAAGGCCGAACTGGCACTGAGCGAGCGGCGTTTCGATCTGGCCGACGGCCCGGTTTGGCAACAGTTGGCGGCCGGTTTTGATCCGCTGCATCAGCGACAGGATCTGACCCGTGCGCCGCTGCTCAACTTTACCGTCGCGCAAGAGGAGGATGGCCGGTGGTGCGCCTTGCAGCAGTGGCACCATCTGATTGGCGATCACTCCACGCTGGCCTTTATGGAGCAAGAGGTCAGCGAAATCCTCGCCGGTCGCGGCGCACGGCTTGGCGCCGCCCAGCCGTTCCGCAATGCGGTGGCGCAGGCGCGCCTGACGCTCAGCGAAGCAGAGCATGAACGTTTCTTCCGCGACATGTTGGCGGATATCAGCGAGCCGGTCCTGCCGTTCGGCTTGAGTGATGTGCATGGCGAGGGACGGCAGATCGTCAGCCGCTACCAGGCGCTTTCTTCGGCCTTGAACCTGCGGCTGCGGCGGCAGGCGCGGCGGTTGGGCGTCAGCCTGGCCAGTTTGTGCCATCTGGCCTGGGCGCAGGTGCTGGCGCGCGTCAGCGGGCGAGACGCGGTCGTATTCGGCACCGTATTGCTGGGGCGCCTGCAGGGCGCTGAAGGCGCGGAACGGGCATTGGGGCTGTTTATCAACACGCTGCCGCTGCGCCTGGACATCGATCGGCGCGGCGCGGAGGCGGCGGCAAGGGAGGCGCATGTGCGGTTGAGCGGGCTGCTGGCTCATGAACATGCGCCACTGGCCTTGGCGCAGCGCTGCAGCGGCGTCAGCCCTGGAGCGCCGCTGTTCAGCGCCCTGCTCAACTATCGCCACAACAACGGCGAGGCCGTGGCGCTGCCCGAAGGCGTCAGCCTGCTGAGCGCCGAAGAGCGCACCAACTATCCGTTCGTCTTGTCGGTGGAGGATGGCGGCGATTCGCTGGGCATTACGGCGCAGGTAACCGAGGCGATCGATGCGCAGCGCGTATGTGACTATATGGTGCAGGCGCTGGACTCACTGGCGCAAGCGCTGGAGCAGGCGCCGGATACGCCGGTGTGTTCACTGGCGGTGGTGCCGGAAGCGGAACGCGAGCTGCTGCTGCATGGCTGGAACCGCACCGAGCGTGACTACCCGCTGGATCAGACGCTGGCGGCGCTGTTCGAGCGGCAGGTGCGCCGCACGCCGGATGCCATCGCGCTGGTGAGCGGGGCGGAAAGCCTGAGCTACGCCCGGTTGAACGCCCGCGCCAACCGGCTGGCGCACGCGCTGATAGCGCGCGGCGTCGGCCCGGACAGCCGGGTGGCGGTGTGCGCCGAACGCGGCCTGAACATGGTGACGGCGCTGTTCGGCATCCTCAAGGCCGGCGGCGCCTATGTGCCGTTGGATCCGGCCTATCCGGGCGAGCGCCTGCAGTACATCCTGCAGGACGCCGACCCGGTGCTGCTGCTGGCGGACGCCGCCGGCCGGGCGGCGCTGGGCGAACCCGCGACGCCGCAGCTGGCGCTGGAGGCCGCGTTGCCGGAGACGCTGAGTGCCGAGAACCCGGCGCCGCGCGCGCAGGCGTCGCACCTGGCGTACGTGATTTACACCTCGGGCTCGACCGGTAAACCGAAGGGCGCGATGAACGAACACCGCGGGGTGGTCAACCGGCTGGTGTGGATGCAGGAGGCCTACGGCCTGACGGCGGCGGACACGGTGCTGCAAAAAACGCCGTTCGGCTTCGACGTCTCGGTGTGGGAGTTCTTCTGGCCGCTGATGGTCGGCGCGCGGCTGGTGATGGCGAAGCCGGAAGGGCACAAGGATCCGGACTACCTGAGCCGCGCTATCGAACAGTACGGCGTCACCACGCTGCACTTCGTGCCGTCGATGCTGCAAAGCTTCCTGGCAGATGAGCAGGCGGCGACGCGCTGCGGCAACGTGGTGCGGGTGATGTGCAGCGGGGAAGCGCTGCCGGCGGCGCTGGTGGCGGAGTTTTACCGCCGGCTGCCGCAGGCGGAGTTGCATAACCTGTATGGGCCGACGGAGGCGGCGGTGGACGTCACCGCCTGGCACTGTTCGCGGGAGGCAGACCGGGTGTCGGTGCCGATCGGTCGGCCGATCGCCAACACGCGCATCTATCTGCTGGACGAGCACGGGCAGCCGGTGCCGCTCGGGGCGGTGGGCGAGCTGTATATCGGCGGGGTGCAGGTGGCGCGGGGCTACCTGAATCGGCCCGACTTGACGGCGGAGCGTTTCCTGAGCGATCCGTTCGCGCCGGGCGGGCGCATGTACCGCACCGGCGACGTGGCGCGCTATCTGGCGAACGGTGACATCGAGTACCTGGGGCGCAATGACCAGCAGGTGAAAATCCGCGGCTTCCGCATCGAATGCGGCGAGATAGAGGCGACGCTGGCGACGCACCCGGCGGTGCGGGAAGCGGTGGTGGATGCGCGCGCGGTGGGCGACGACAAACGGCTGGTGGCGTGGGTGGTGCCGGCGGCGGACGTGGCGGAAGAGACGCTGGCGGGCGCGCTGCGGCAGCATGTGAGCGCGGCGCTGCCGGACTACATGGTGCCGTCGGCCTGGGTGGTGGTGGCGGCGTTGCCGCTGTCGCCGAACGGCAAGTTGGACCGGCGGGCGCTGCCGGAGCCGCAGGGGATACAGAGCCAGGCGGCGTATGAAGCGCCGCAGGGTGAGCGCGAAACGCTGCTGGCGGAGATCTGGCGCGAGTTGCTGAACGTGGAGCAGGTTGGCCGCCACGACAACTTCTTCGAACTGGGCGGCCACTCGCTGCTGGCGGTACGTCTGACCAATCGTCTGCAACAGATGGAATGGCAGCTGCCGTTGCAGACCCTGTTCGCCAATCCGACGCTGCACGTAGTGGCGCAGCAACTGCAAAAGACGAGTGAAGCGCTGCCGCCGATCGAAGCTCTGCCGCGCGACGCCGCATTGCCGCTGTCGTTTGCTCAGCAGCGCTTGTGGTTCCTGACCCAGTTGGAGGGAATGAGTGAAACTTACCATATCCCGCTGGCGCTGAGCCTGCGCGGCGAGCTGGATCTGCCTGCCTGGCGGCAGAGTCTGGATGCGCTCTATGCCCGTCACGAAGCGTTGCGCAGCCGGTTTATCACCGTCGAGGGGCAGCCGCAGACGCACATTCTGCCGGCAGACGCGCTGCCGTTGACGGTTCACGATCTGCGTGGGCAGCAGGATACCCAAAGCCGAGCGCGGCAACTGGCGCAGCACCTGGCGGAGGCGCCTTTCGAGCTGAGTTCCGGTCCGCTGGTGCGCGCCGCGCTGCTCCGCCTGGCGGATGAGGAGCATCTGTTCCTGCTCACCTGCCATCACATCGTCTCCGACGGCTGGTCGACCGGCATACTGCTGCGCGAATTGGGCGTGCTGTACGGCGCTTTCCGTCGCGGCGAGGCCGATCCGCTGCCGCCGCCGACCTTGCAATACCCGGATTACGCCGCCTGGCAGCGTCGCTACCTGACGCCGGAACGGCTGGCGGCGCAGGCGCAAT
>NZ_CAJCKE010000059.1:0-2359 GCF_903970925.1 Serratia sp. ME47
ATATCACCAGTCCTTCGCTGTGTATCCCCGCAGTGTGCCTGGAGGAGAGAATCGTCATCGTACCCGGCGAAAAGCGCAGGCTTACCCTCTATGATACCTGTAATTCGCCGCCATCAATACCGCCGCTCAGACATTTCTTTACCGACAAAACGTTGCTAATCGCGTCTGCGCCGCTAAGATAACCCCAGATCTGAACATGAGGATGGCATGGTTAAACGGCAGCGGATTGCAAAATGGTTTTTATGCCTGGCTTGCCTGGTGGTGCTGACGTGCATGACCCAGCGCATGGCGGGCCTGCATGCGCTGCAGCAAACGCTGGGGATCCCGGCCGCTACCGCCGTTCAATCCAGCGACGCCGCCGCCGAAGCGCAGCCGACGCCCTGTGAACTGAGCGCCAAATCATTGCTGGCCGCGCCGCCGGTAATGTTCGAAACCATGCTGTTCGGTCTGGGTCTGCTGCTGGCGCTGTTGGCGCCGACCATTGCCGCGCGTCTGCGCATTCCTCCTCCTCGCGCCATTTCTCCGCCCACCCTCAGGGTGCACCTTCGATTATGCGTCTTCCGTGAATGAGTTAATCGCCCGTTTTTCGCGGTGAATTAATCATTTATGGAGAATTAACATGTTGAAAATTATCAGGCTGGCCTGTGCTTGCCTGTTTATGCTGTGGCTGCCCGCCTTGCAGGCGGCGGACAGCGGCTGGCTGCAAAATCCGGCCAACGATCATGCCAAGGTGCGGCTGCGCGCCGACACGTCACAGCCGGGAGAGACCCGTCTGCTGCTGTCGGTCGAGCTGCAAAAAGGCTGGAAAACCTACTGGCGTTCCCCGGGCGAAGGCGGCATCGCGCCGGCTATCGTCTGGCAAGGCCACCCGCCGCCGGCGACCTGGCACTGGCCGACGCCGCAGCGTTTCGAGGTGGCCGGCATTTCCACCCAGGGCTATCACGATCGGGTCACGCTGCCGATCGTGATGCCTGGCTCGGTATCCGGCCCGCTGGCGGGCACTTTGACGTTGTCCACCTGCAGCAATGTCTGCATTCTGACCGACTACCCGTTCAGTCTGGATCTGACGGCGCCGAACGATCCGCAGTTTAATCACGACTTCGCGCAGGCGATGGGGCAAGTGCCGATCGCCGCCGGGTTGACGGAGAACGTCAAGGCCGGGTATCGCAGCGGCGAGCTGCAGATTGCCGCCGAACGCGCCGGCGGTTGGCAGCGGCCCGCGCTGTTCTTCGATACGCTGGCGGATGCCGATCTCGGCAAGCCGCAGGTTGAAACCGACGGCGATCAGCTGCTGGCGCGAGTGTCGGTGAGCGATGGCTGGGGAGAGGCGGCGCCGGATCTGCGCGGCAAAACGCTGACGCTGGTGATCGACGACGGCGGCATGGCGCAGCAGATTACGCTGCCGATTGGCGATCCGCTGGCCGCGCCGGCCGGTGCGGCGTTCCCGTTATGGCAGGCGGTATTGATGGCGCTGGCGGGCGGGTTGATCCTCAATCTGATGCCGTGCGTCCTGCCGGTGTTGGGCATCAAGCTCGGTTCCATCCTGCAGGTGGAGCGGCGCGATCGGCGCAGCGTACGGCTGCAGTTCCTGGCGTCGTCGCTGGGTATTGTCGCCTCGTTTATGGCGTTGGCCCTGCTGATGACGCTGCTGCGGCTCGGCAACCACGCGCTTGGCTGGGGCATTCAGTTCCAGAATCCGTGGTTTATCGGCTTTATGGTGCTGGTGACGCTGCTGTTCAGCGCCAACCTGTTCGGCCTGTTCCATCTGCGCCTCTCGTCCGATCTGAACACGTCGCTGGCCACCCATAACGGGCACGGTCTGAGCGGCCATTTCTGGCAGGGCGCGTTCGCTACGCTGCTGGCGACGCCGTGCTCGGCGCCGTTTCTCGGCACGGCGGTGGCCTTCGCGCTGGCGGCGTCGCTGCCGGTGCTGTGGGGCATGTTCATCGCGCTCGGCATCGGCATGAGTCTGCCGTGGTTGCTGATCGCCGCCTGGCCGTCGCTGGCGCTGCGGTTGCCGCGTCCCGGCCGCTGGATGAATACCGTCAAGCTGGCGATGGGGTTGTTGATGCTGGCGTCGTCGCTGTGGTTGCTGAGTCTGCTGAGCAATCATATCGGCGTGCAGGCTACGCTGTGGCTGGGGGGGTTGGCGCTGCTGGCACTGCTGCTGGCGGTGTGGCGCCGGCAGGGGGCACGCTTGGCGGCCAAGCTGGCGGCGGGCACTATGGTGCTGGCGGGGGGGTGGCGTCCGGGCGGGTGCGTCAGCCCGCGCCTGGGGGCCCCGGCTCGTCCGGGCGGCGGGGGCGGGGGGGGCAGGGGGGTGGGGAGGGGGCGAGGGTGACAAGTCGACACTGTGGGG
>NZ_CAJCKE010000060.1:0-1860 GCF_903970925.1 Serratia sp. ME47
GTTAATGCCGGCGTATTAGGCTGACCACTCGCCCGATTCCTTAAATTCTGGAAGCGGTGAAGGATCCTACCTCATGAGTGGTCAGCCCAATACCTCACCTATCTGGTGGCGTATCGTTTCGGTTCCTAATTTATATCTACAAAGTATAAATCCCCGGAGCGGTGCGCCACCAGGTGCGTGAGAAATCACAAGCCTGCTCAGTACCACTTCCCTTGTCACATCCTTTGCCCCGCTCGCCGGGGCTCTTTTTTTCACATCAGTAAAGGCGCTGCCCGCCGCTCCGGAAGTGCCGGAACCGTAGCGAAAGCGAGCGCGGATCCCAACAAGGCAGCGCCTTTACCCATGTGAATTTCATTGAGAGGACATGTTATGCAAACCACTACCCAACGCTGTGAACACTGCGGCCAGACGCGCGACGTAGCCAAACAGTCCGTAAGCATTCAGCGCTACGAAGACGGCAGATATAAGGCCGTGAGAATCCTCGTCTGTTCCGATACCTGCGCGCCGGTGTACGTCGTCCGTCAGAACATCAGAACACTGCAGCGCCGCCTGTACACCCAGCAGCGGAGGCCAACATGGTAAGCCTCAACGCCCGCATACAGCACAAGTATGACCTGACCGGGGGCGATTTCGCCCCTAAGCGCCACCACGGCAAACACCTCTTCTACCTTCTCATTTTTACCCTGTGCCTGCTGACTGCCGGCGCGGTCTGGAGTTGATGCATGGCCAAAAACTCAAAGGAAGCATACGGCGCCAGCGGTAAAACTAACGTGTTGATGTTCGAGCCTGAAAATCTGCACCTGGTGTCTGATAAAACGCACCCGCTTTACGACGAACGCATCCATCTGCCTCTCCATGAACCAACGGTGCTTAGCATCATGAAGTTGGGGGTGATTGAGCCGATCGTTATCTGGAAAGACCCAGAGACAGGCAAATCCTGCGTCGTTGAAGGTCGTCAGCGGGTTAAAAACACTCTTGAAGCAAATAAACGTCTGCGGGAGGAAGGCAAAAAACCTCTTTTGGTGCCGGCAGTCGTCAGACGCGGATCACCGTTTAGCGTCGCAGAGGTAATGATCAGTGCCAATGAAATCTTTCAGGCAGACACGCCACTGGGACGCGCTAAAAAAATGGCTGATGCGCTTACGCGGGGCCACGACGAAAAAGATTTAGCGTTGATGTTTGGCGTCGGCGTGCAGACGATCCGCGCCACCCTAGCCCTACTCGATGCCACTCAGGCCGTTAAAGATGCGGTTGAATCTGGCGACATTACCGTTACCCAAGCGCGCCAGCTTGCGAACCTCACACCCGACGAACAGCGCGAAAAAGTGAAAGAGGTTGAAGCGGCAACAGCAGGCACTAAAGGCCATGAAAAGGCACGCCGGCAGCGCCAGGTGATTGGCGATGCCAAACCCCGAATGAAGTCCCGAAAAGAAATCACGAAAGCCCTTGAGGGTGCGA
Organism: Serratia sp. ME47; assembly: GCF_903970925.1. Lineage (NCBI taxonomy): Bacteria > Pseudomonadati > Pseudomonadota > Gammaproteobacteria > Enterobacterales > Yersiniaceae > Serratia > Serratia sp. ME47. Next base: position 1,459 of record NZ_CAJCKE010000060.1, read on the forward strand.
GCGGTGATTACGCTCAGGCGCTCCGCTGGGTGCTGGGAGACGACGAATGACAACCATCAAGCGGTTTACCCCTGATTACGCTATGCACGCGGCTCGCTTTGAGCCGTTCGCCAGAGAGGCGGAGCATGGTGAATACGTTCGGTTTGATGCCCACCAGCAGGAGGTGAGCGCGCTTGAGGCTGAGCGCGATGCGCTGGAGCGTCAGCTTTCAATGTCGGAAGCCAAATGCAAAGGATATTTTTCTGACGCTGCGGCAGCGCTTGTCAAGTGCGATGCACTGGCTGTGGAGAATGCGGCGCTGAAGCGCGAGCGCTCTGAACTGAGTGCTATCGGTGAGCTAATCCGCACCCAAGATAACCGTATAACTGACCAGCCATTTTTTGCAGTCATGACCAAACGGGA
>NZ_CAJCKE010000061.1:0-1773 GCF_903970925.1 Serratia sp. ME47
GTTAATGCCGGCGTATTAGGCTGACCACTCGCCCGATTCCTTAAATTCTGGAAGCGGTGAAGGATCCTACCTCATGAGTGGTCAGCCCAATACCTCACCTATCTGGTGGCGTATCGTTTCGGTTCACCTTTTAACCTACACAGTATAAAGCCCCGGTTCGATGCGCCACCAGGTGCGTGAGAAATCACAAGCCTGCTCAGTACCACTTCCCTTGTCACATCCTTTGCCCCGCTCGCCGGGGCTCTTTTTTTCACATCAGTAAAGGCGCTGCCCTGCTCCAGTGTGCTGGAACCGTAGGGAAACCGAGCGCGTGCATCAACTCAGGCAGCGCCTTTATCCATGTGAATTTCATTGAGAGGACATGTTATGCAAACCACTACCCAACGCTGTGAACACTGCGGCCAGACGCGCGACGTAGCCAAACAGTCCGTAAGCATTCAGCGCTACGAGGACGGCAGATATAAGGCCGTGAGAATCCTCGTCTGCGCCGATACCTGCGCGCCGGTGTACGTCGTCCGCCAGAACATCAGAACACTGCAGCGCCGCCTGTACACCCAGCAGCGGAGGCCAACATGGTAAGCCTCAACGCTCGTATTCAGCACAAGTACGACCTGACCGGGGGCGATTTCGCCCCTAAGCGCCACCACGGCAAACACCTTTTCTACCTACTCATTTTTACCCTGTGCCTGCTGACTGCCGGCGCGGTCTGGAGTTGATGCATGGCCAAAAACTCAACGGAAGCATACGGCGCCAGCGGTAAAACTAACGTGTTGATGTTCGAGCCTGAAAATCTGCACCTGGTGTCTGATAAAACGCACCCGCTTTACGACGAACGCATCCACCTTCCTCTCCATGAACCGACTGTGCTTAGCATCATGAAGTTGGGAGTGATTGAGCCGATCGTTATCTGGAAAGACCCAGAGACAGGCCGCTCCTGCGTAGTTGAAGGTCGCCAGCGGGTTAAAAACACCCTCGAAGCCAATAAACGTCTGCGGGAAGAAGGCAAAAAACCTCTTCTGGTGCCGGCGGTCGTCAGGCGTGGATCACCGTTTAGCGTTGCTGAGGTGATGATTAGTGCCAATGAAATCTTTCAGGCAGACACGCCACTGGGTCGTGCCAAGAAAATGGCTGATGCGCTGACGCGGGGTCACGACGAAAAAGACCTTGCCCTGATGTTTGGCGTCGGCGTGCAGACGATCCGCGCTACACTCGCCCTGCTCGATGCCACTCAGGCAGTTAAAGATGCGGTTGAATCTGGCGACATTACCGTTACGCAGGCGCGCCAGCTCGCGAACCTCTCACCCGACGAACAGCGCGAAAAGGTGAAAGAAGTTGAAGAGGCCACCGCCGGCACCAAAGGCCACGAAAAGGCACGCCGGCAGCGCCAGGTGATTGGCGATGCCAAACCCCGCATGAAGTCCCGAAAAGAAATCACGAAAGCCCTTGAGGGTGCGAGCGGTGCTTACGCTCAGGCGCTCCGTTGGGTGCTGGGAGACGACGAATGACAACCATCAAGCGCTTTACCCCTGATTACGCCATGCACGCGGCTCGCTTTGAGCCGTTCGCCAGAGAGGCGGAGCATGGTGAATACGTTCGGTTTGATGCCCACCAGCAGAAGGTGAGCGCGCTTGAGGCTGAGCGCGATGCGCTGGCTGTGGAGAATGCGGCGCTGAAGCGCGAGCGCTCTGAACTGAGTGCTATCGGTGAGCTAATCCGCACCCAAGATAACCGTATAACTGACCAGCCATTTTTTGCAGTCATGACCAAACGGGA
>NZ_CAJCKE010000062.1:0-1661 GCF_903970925.1 Serratia sp. ME47
CGCATTGACTCAGCATTTTTGTTACCAAACGCGCACTGTTGCCTCACCAAAATTGTTACTTTGGCTGAGTGATAAATAATCAGTCAGAGGTGCACCTATGAGCAATGCATTGTTGCCTATGGATACCCGTCGTCAGCTTCTGAAGGCGCTGAAAACACGCTATCAAGCAGCCAGTAAAGCCGAGAAAACCCGGATCCTGGAAGAGTTCATACTGATCAGTGGGTACCATCGTAAATCGGCAACCCGGTTACTTAATGGTGCCGTCACCAGCGGTAACCAACGACGTCGATCAGCCGCGGTTCGTTCGGTTTATGGTGCTGCTGTTCAGCAGGCTTTGATCGTGCTCTGGGAAGCTTCAGATCGGTTGTGCGGTAAGCGTCTCAAGGCGTTACTGCCCCAGCTTATTCCGGCAATGGAGAAACACGGGCATCTCAGTCTGAATCCGGCACTCCGCGAGCAGCTTCTGAAAATCAGTGCATCGTCCATCGATCGCCAGTTGAAAGAAGCACATACCACCGCCGGTAAAAAGCGTAACCGGACGGTTAACCGCGTCAGTAAAAGTATCCCGGTCAGAATGTTCACCGAGCATGAGCGGTATTCACCGGGATTTATGGAAATGGATCTTGTGGCGCACTGTGGCTGGCATCTCTCTGGTACCTTTTTGTGGACGCTGTCGCTGACCGATATCGCCAGTGGATGGACAGAATGTATGGCGTTACCGGCGCGTAACGCTGAGTTGATCATCCGGGCCGTTGATAAGGTTCAAAAAAATCTGCCATTCCCACTTCTCGGCCTTGATGTTGATAACGGAGCCGAATTTATCAACGAAGCCTTGTTTGAATACTGTTCTGCCAGATGTATCGCGCTGACCCGCTCCCGGCCATACCGGAAAAACGATCAGGCCTGGATAGAGCAAAAAAATGGTTCTGTGGTCAGAAAGCTGGCGGGATACGGCCGTCTTGACGGTGAACCGGCGGCAAAAGCAATGAACCAGATGTACATGGCTAATCGACTATTTATTAACTTTTTTCAGCCATCGTTCAAGCTTCTGGATACGCAACGCATTGGCGGGAAAACGGTTCGCAGGCATGATGCTCCCAAAACGCCTTATAATCGCCTGATAGAACTGCATACTCTGCGTTCTGAGCTCCGATGCCATTTTGACGATATCATCCACGCACTTGATCCTTTGAAGTTGCTGGAAACCATTCGACTTTATCAGCACCAGTTGGCGCGAATAGCTGTCGGGGATCCTGTTGGAGACAAAAACAGCGATTTAACCGCATTTTTGCAGGGCCTCTCCGTAGCCTGGCAGGAAGGTGCAGTGAATCCTTTACATCATCCAGCACCATCAAAACCTCGCCACTGGCGAACCCGTGCAGATCCCTTCGCTGACGTCTGGAACGAAATAGAACGCTGGCTTAAAGAAGAACCGCAACTGGGCAGTACCGAATTACTTCTCAAACTTGAAGACGCACATCCGGGAAAATTTACTGAAGGTCATCGCAGAACACTGCAACGCAGGTTGCAGGAATGGCGAGTTAAGGTGGTCAGAGAACTGGTCTACGGAACTCGTGCCGATGGTAACATTTTAGCTGAAGCAAGAAAGTAACATTAACTGGTGAGGCAACACGATCGGCAAAAGTAATTGACGTCTAATA
>NZ_CAJCKE010000063.1:0-1004 GCF_903970925.1 Serratia sp. ME47
CTGGCTAAAACCTACGGCGGTTCTGCACGTGCTTTCGACCAGATCGATAACGCGCCAGAAGAAAAAGCTCGTGGTATCACCATCAACACCTCTCACGTTGAGTATGACACCCCGACTCGTCACTACGCGCACGTTGACTGCCCAGGGCACGCCGACTACGTGAAAAACATGATCACCGGTGCTGCTCAGATGGACGGCGCGATCCTGGTAGTTGCTGCGACTGACGGCCCAATGCCTCAGACCCGTGAGCACATCCTGCTGGGTCGTCAGGTTGGCGTTCCTTTCATCATCGTATTCATGAACAAATGCGACATGGTTGATGATGAAGAGCTGCTGGAACTGGTAGAAATGGAAGTTCGCGAACTGCTGTCCGCGTACGACTTCCCAGGCGACGACCTGCCAGTGATCCGCGGTTCCGCGCTGAAAGCGCTGGAAGGCGAAGCTGAGTGGGAAGCGAAAATCATCGAACTGGCCGAAGCCCTGGACAGCTACATCCCAGAGCCAGAGCGCGCTATCGACAAGCCGTTCCTGCTGCCAATCGAAGACGTATTCTCCATCTCCGGTCGTGGTACCGTTGTTACCGGTCGTGTTGAGCGCGGTATCATCAAAGTTGGCGAAGAAGTTGAAATCGTTGGTATCAAAGACACCGTTAAGTCTACCTGTACTGGCGTTGAAATGTTCCGCAAACTGCTGGACGAAGGCCGTGCTGGTGAGAACGTAGGTGTTCTGCTGCGTGGTATCAAACGTGAAGAAATCGAACGTGGTCAGGTACTGGCTAAACCAGGCTCCATCAAGCCGCACACCCAGTTCGAATCTGAAGTGTACATCCTGAGCAAAGATGAAGGTGGTCGTCACACGCCATTCTTCAAAGGCTACCGTCCACAGTTCTACTTCCGTACTACTGACGTGACCGGTACCATCGAACTGCCAGAAGGCGTAGAGATGGTAATGCCAGGCGACAACGTGAACATGGTTGTAACCCTGATTCACCCAATCGCGATGGA
>NZ_CAJCKE010000064.1:0-934 GCF_903970925.1 Serratia sp. ME47
GCTGGCCATGCGCCGCTGGCTGCCGGAGGCGTTGAGGCCGTTGTCCAGCGCCACGGTGTAGTTGGTGCCGGTGGTGCAGTTCAGCCCCAAGGTGCCGGTGCCGCCGCTGCCGGTGGCGCTGGCGGTGATGACGTTAGCCAGCGACGAGTAGGTGCCGAAGCTGATGGAGCCGAAGTTGTTGGTTGTGCCGGAGCTGTTGCCGCCGGTAACGACGCAGCCGGCGCCGATGGTTAAAGTGACGCCCAGCGTGCCCTGAATGGTGCCTGCCGCAAAGGCGGCGCCAGAGGTGCACAGCAGGGCCGCTGCCGAGGTTAATGCCGCCAGAGTCTTTTTCATCATGGTTCCTTGCCGTAGTAGAGAAGCCTGCCAAAAAGCCCGAAAAATGAGTCAAATGCATTAATCTATTTACAGATTAATTAATAGAATAAGAACGGGAGAATGTCTTGCCGAAAGATTAAAAACTTTATTTATTTTTAAGCGAGATCGCAGGTTGAGTGCAGCGTAAACACATCAGGGAAATCGTGTTTGAGATAACGAGAGGGTGGGTAGGAATATTGTTATATTAATGAATAACGGAGCGCCGTGGTGGCGCCCCGTGTCGGCAGGCATCACCAGGTTACGGTCATGGTGACGGTATCGTTGTACACGCCGGCGGCCGGGGTGGTGCCCGCGGCGGGCACCAGACCGTAGACGATCAGCGGGACCGCCGAGCCGGTGCCGGTGCCGGTCAGCACGCCGGTGGTGCTGTTCCACGGCACGGCGTGGGCGCTGTCCTGGTAGAGGTTATAGCTGATGTAGGCGGGCACGCCGCTGGCCATGCGCCGCTGGCTGCCGGAGGCGTTGAGGCCGTTGTCCAGCGCCACGGTGTAGTTGGTGCCGGTGGTGCAGTTCAGCCCCAAGGTGCCGGTGCCGCCGCTGCCGGTGGCGCTGGCGG
>NZ_CAJCKE010000065.1:0-527 GCF_903970925.1 Serratia sp. ME47
GAGGTTTTCTACCGCACACCGGATGCAGGCAAAGCAATCCAGGCTCAGCGCGTATTCAGCAAAAAGCACCAGTGCGCCAACTAACAGCAGAGGGTTACATGATGAAGGTAAAAATCACAACGACCGGAGGCGCCGTTCGAGAAGCAGATTTGGCGGAAGTCGAGTTTTTGCCGGAACACTACGGCGCAATTCGGGGTTGGTGGTGGTGCCCTGAGAAGGGCTACGTGATGCAGCTAGCCTTGCGCCACATCCACATTGACAGCGTCGAATATATCAACGCCTAACACCCACCGCGCCCTACGGGGCGCACTGAGGCAATCATGACATTCAACGAAAAAGTCTGGCTGGGCGTGGTTGTCATCTGCGTCGCGTTCTGGTCAGCAGTCGGTTTTATCATCGCCGGTTAATGCCGGCGTATTAGGCTGACCACTCGCCCGATTCCTTAAATTCTGGAAGCGGTGAAGGATCCTACCTCATGAGTGGTCAGCCCAATACCTCACCTATCTGGTGGCGTATCGTTTCGGTTC
>NZ_CAJCKE010000066.1:0-363 GCF_903970925.1 Serratia sp. ME47
GCCTGGAAGAGGATGCCCATGTGGCGGTACCTCCGTTTACCCTTTGAGAACGGAGATCACGATAGATTCCGCGTCGATGCGGTGCGTCAGCTGGCCTAATGCGTCATAGGCGTAGGCGGTGACGCTGCCAGAGCAGGCAGAGGACGGCATACGAGATGGAATCTCGTGTCTGGAGTTCAGACGTGTGCTCTTCTCATCTCTGTGAGCAACGCCTTCGTGTGGTCCCAATATCCTCGTCGCCTGGAAGAGGATGCCCATGTGGCGGTACCTCCGTTTACCCTTTGAGAACGGAGATCACGATAGATTCCGCGTCGATGCGGTGCGTCAGCTGGCCTAATGCGTCATAGGCGTAGGCGGTGACGC
>NZ_CAJCKE010000067.1:0-342 GCF_903970925.1 Serratia sp. ME47
CCTCGCCGCGTCTGCGTTGTCGGGCGGGTCGGCTGCGACAAACGTCCCTGTTAGTCTCGCCTCAACCGGCCTTCCCTGGCCGGTTGCCCCTGACAACGCCGTCTTGCTCGGCAGCCGGTGATGCGCGCCCAAGGTCAACACCTGAGCTGGCTGCTATCGGGAAATCTGTCGCTTATGAGGTTGTGGTAGAGAAGTTGGAGATGAGCGCGGTGTTGGGCGCCCTTGAAGACGCCGAACGCAGGCATAGCGCATTAGGAGAAACCGCCATGGACGGCGGTTTCAGGTGAGACAGGCAGGGACGCCTGTCGCAACCGGCCTCAATGCGCTATGGCGGAGAGAGGG
>NZ_CAJCKE010000068.1:0-312 GCF_903970925.1 Serratia sp. ME47
CGGCGGTATTGATGGCGGCGAATTACAGGTATCATAGAGGGTAAGCCTGCGCTTTTCGCCGGGTACGATGACGATTCTCTCCTCCAGGCACACTGCGGGGATACACAGCGAAGGACTGGTGATATGCAACCTTTGAGTGGGCCGGGCACCCCAATCGCCGGCGAGCGCCCCCCTTCCCCGGGCAAAACGGCGGTATTGATGGCGGCGAATTACAGGTATCATAGAGGGTAAGCCTGCGCTTTTCGCCGGGTACGATGACGATTCTCTCCTCCAGGCACACTGCGGGGATACACAGCGAAGGACTGGTGATAT
>NZ_CAJCKE010000069.1:0-284 GCF_903970925.1 Serratia sp. ME47
TTTTGCCGAAAAAATCCGCGCTTGAAAAGTTTTTTGCATTTAGGGGTTGCGGCCTGCCGAGAACTCCCTATAATGCGCCTCCACTGACCGGGAACAACGACTGACAAGCCGCCGGGTCAGCGAGAGGAAAGCGAAATAAACGCTTGACTCTCCGGGTGAAAAGCGTAATATACGCCACCTCGAGTTAGCAAGCGAAAGCGCCTAACTCACTGCTCTTTAACAATTTATCAGACAATCTGTGTGGGCACTCCACAAGACGATATCCAGCATCTTCGGATGCAAAA
>NZ_CAJCKE010000070.1:0-269 GCF_903970925.1 Serratia sp. ME47
GCCGAGAACTCCCTATAATGCGCCTCCACTGACCGGGAACAACGACTGACAAGCCGCCGGGTCAGCGAGAAGAAAGCGAAATAAACGCTTGACTCTCCGGGTGAAAAGCGTAATATACGCAGCCCGCGCCGATGAGTTTCTCGGCACTGCTCTTTAACAATTTATCAGACAATCTGTGTGGGCACTCCACAAGACGATATCCAGCATCTTCGGATGCAAAAAAATATCAAGTCTTGAAGAGTGACTAACTGAAGTAAAATTCATGCAGT
>NZ_CAJCKE010000071.1:0-233 GCF_903970925.1 Serratia sp. ME47
TCGTCCACATATCGCGGTCACTCAGCCGCTGCTCAATAACGTCACCAACGCCGAACTGGCGGCCAGCCAGGGCGCCGACCTGCTGCTGTTGAACCTGTTCGACGTCGATCGTCCACATATCGCGGTCACTCAGCCGCTGCTCAATAACGTCACCAACGCCGAACTGGCGGCCAGCCAGGGCGCCGACCTGCTGCTGTTGAACCTGTTCGACGTCGATCGTCCACATATCGCGG
>NZ_CAJCKE010000072.1:0-212 GCF_903970925.1 Serratia sp. ME47
AAATCCAGGCCGTGCGACACCGAGGCGGTCAGCTTTTTACCCGGCGGCCGGCCGAATACCACCGCGGCGTCAAACTGCTCGGTACTGAAATCCAGGCCGTGCGACACCGAGGCGGTCAGCTTTTTACCCGGCGGCCGGCCGAATACCACCGCGGCGTCAAACTGCTCGGTACTGAAATCCAGGCCGTGCGACACCGAGGCGGTCAGCTTTTT
>NZ_CAJCKE010000073.1:0-173 GCF_903970925.1 Serratia sp. ME47
AAAGCGTAATATACGCCACCTCGAGTTAGCAAGCGAAAGCGCCTAACTCACTGCTCTTTAACAATTTATCAGACAATCTGTGTGGGCACTCCACAAGACGATATCCAGCATCTTCGGATGCAAAAAAATATCAAGTCTTGAAGAGTGACTAACTGAAGTAAAATTCATGCAGT
>NZ_CAJCKE010000074.1:0-166 GCF_903970925.1 Serratia sp. ME47
AGAGAAAAAATCCTGAAAATTAGGGTTGACTCTGAAAGAGGAAAGCGTAATATACGCCACCTCGAGTTAGCAAGCGAAAGCGCCTAACTCACTGCTCTTTAACAATTTATCAGACAATCTGTGTGGGCACTCCACAAGACGATATCCAGCATCTTCGGATGCAAAA
>NZ_CAJCKE010000075.1:0-154 GCF_903970925.1 Serratia sp. ME47
AATAGCGCGGTGGTCCCACCTGACCCCATGCCGAACTCAGAAGTGAAACGCCGTAGCGCCGATGGTAGTGTGGGGTCTCCCCATGCGAGAGTAGGACACTGCCAGGCATCAAACAAAGCCGAAAGCCCTGAACTGACGTTCAGGGCTTTTTGCT
>NZ_CAJCKE010000076.1:0-149 GCF_903970925.1 Serratia sp. ME47
TGGAGCAGATTTGAACGCTGCTTGCAGCGGCCCCGAAGGGGCGAGGCCCAGGGATGGGCTGAGTAACGTTGGCAAAGCCAACCGTCTGATAGGGCAAAGGCGCGGGTTGCCAGGGGCCGCGCCTTCGGCCCCTGGCTCGGTCGAGGTGC
>NZ_CAJCKE010000077.1:0-141 GCF_903970925.1 Serratia sp. ME47
ATCAGCATTGATAGGATGTTGGGTTCGTTCTTCCAGGGCATTTTCATAACCTCCCCCTTCCGGGGCTCTTTCCCGGCTTCGGGTTATGGGTAGGGTTCAGCCACCAGCCGTAAACGCTGCCGGTAAGAGGGTGCCGTGTGT
>NZ_CAJCKE010000078.1:0-138 GCF_903970925.1 Serratia sp. ME47
TGCCTGGCGGCAATAGCGCGGTGGTCCCACCTGACCCCATGCCGAACTCAGAAGTGAAACGCCGTAGCGCCGATGGTAGTGTGGGGTCTCCCCATGCGAGAGTAGGACACTGCCAGGCATCAAATAAAGCAAAAAGCC
>NZ_CAJCKE010000079.1:0-137 GCF_903970925.1 Serratia sp. ME47
TCCGGGGGTCGCAGAGAAAAAATCCTGAAAATTAGGGTTGACTCTGAAAGAGGAAAGCGTAATATACGCCACCTCGAGTTAGCAAGCGAAAGCGCCTAACTCACTGCTCTTTAACAATTTATCAGACAATCTGTGTG
>NZ_CAJCKE010000080.1:0-130 GCF_903970925.1 Serratia sp. ME47
GAATTTGCCTGGCGGCAATAGCGCGGTGGTCCCACCTGACCCCATGCCGAACTCAGAAGTGAAACGCCGTAGCGCCGATGGTAGTGTGGGGTCTCCCCATGCGAGAGTAGGACACTGCCAGGCATCAAAT
>NZ_CAJCKE010000081.1:0-126 GCF_903970925.1 Serratia sp. ME47
GGGGGGGGGGGGGGGGGGGGGGGGGGGGGGGGGGGGGGGGGGGGGGGGGGGGGGGGGGGGGGGGGGGGGGGGGGGGGGGGGGGGGGGGGGGGGGGGGGGGGGGGGGGGGGGGGGGGGGGGGGGGGG
>NZ_CAJCKE010000082.1:0-126 GCF_903970925.1 Serratia sp. ME47
GGCCGCGTTGACGCAAAAACCTATGCGGATGTGGATCCAAGCAACATCTACCGCCCGCGCAGCTTCAAGCGCCTGGCGCCACTTCTCTGCAGCATCTGCGAAATGGGCGCGTCGTTCTGCCTCGGC